>JABWCH010000519.1 GCA_013359215.1 Candidatus Brocadiia bacterium
TTGGAAAATAAATATATAAAAGTTTTTAAAGGGGGTTTGGGGGAAAATTTTTACAAAAATTTTCCCCCAAATAAAAATCTCTTTACGTAACTCCTATTAGTATAAAAACTATTTTACAATTACACCTGTCTTGTAAAGTTCATCGAAATATTCTGCTAAACCATGCACTATAGCATCGTTTTCTATGACAAAGTTGACCTGGTGTCCAAAATCCAGGTCAAAGGAATACCAGTTCGTAGATCCAAGCAAGGCTTTTTTCTTATCAACAAGGATGATTTTGGAATGTGTGATTTGGTCTTCTTTGTCAAACAGAGTAGAGACTATGCCCTGGCTCTTGAGAAATTGGGCTGATTCTAAATTCTTTTCGTGGATGTGGTCGTTGAACAAAAAAGTGCTTTGCTCCAGGAATATGCGTATTTTTACCCCCCTTTTATGAGCATCGATAAGCCCCATAAATAGACGATAGAGCGAGGAATCAGGATAGTCTGGAGAATAGTCCATAAGATAGGTTGTGATGCATATTTCTTGCTTTGCATTTTGGATCATATCTAGCGCATGGAGAAAAAATTTTGTATCGGTAATTGCCTTGATCTGGCTATCTGTTTCCGATTCAATACTGATCTCTCTGTCGGAGTTATTAACAAGCTCCTGGGCATATTTTTCCATGCTTTGTGCAATGGCAGGCGATTGGATCAGAAGATTGGCCTCGTGGTTCTTTTGGATGGAGCTATTGGTCAAATTGGTAGAGCCTGCCAGAACCCATTCACTATCAACCACAAAAATTTTGGCATGCGCAACTCTTCTGGATTGGTTTAAAACCACCTTGATTCCTGATTCCTGGAATTTTTTCTCTGTTCTGGCATTTTTTTCTCTAAGCCCCCTTTTTTTACCCTCCAAAAGCATGGTTATCTTGACACCTCTTTTTGCTGCGGCTACCATCTCCTGCATAATTTCATGGCAAATTCCCTCTTCTATGGAGAAACTAAGGTGAACAGCATATATCGAAACCTTTGCCTTTTGGATCAAATGTATCAGAGTGCTTGCATACTCCTGGTCAAAAATATTTTTTATGATTTTGTTTTCTCCTTGCGCATAGATCATGAAAAAGAAAAAAAAAACCATAGAAATCCAGATTGCTTTTTTGCTATAAATAAACATAAAAATCTCCCCAAAAATCAGAGGAAAATTTCTGTAAAAATTTCCCCCCAAAACCCCTTTAAAAACTTTTAAATATTTATTTTAAAATCAGCAAGATAGTATCATAGCATATAGTTTTTATCAGACAAATAAAATTTTTAAGCTTGTAAAAAAATCTGCATTCTATCTTGATATATATATTATAAAATATAATATATAATATTATGCACTATATTAGCAAATACATTATATGTATAATTTATTTGCAATCCGAAATTGATCCTCACTATATTCATTCGAAATTTAGTTTTACCATTTGAAAATGGACAGAAAAAAAGCTATAATATTCATAATTGGAATTATGAATATTATAATTTAAAGGGAAATAAGATTGGAAACTATTGTAAAATTTGATAGACAAGAAGTAAGTAATCTAGAAATATTGAATAAAAACATTTTTGAAGTATTAGAAGATTATATTCATGAAAAATACAGCAATCTTAACACTATAACAAGCTATACTCTATATTTAACAAGGTATCTAGAGTATATAGGAATCAGAATTTTAAGAGATTTGCAAATACCTTATCCAGAAATTCGCCTTTTGACAGCCAACTTTATCAATAGCTTTTCTAGCGACAGCACAAAACGCATTGTTTCTACTGCTCTTAAGGGATTTTATGCCTATTTAATAGATGTATATGGCTATCCTAAAAGCCCTATACCAAAAATTAAGCTAAAGCCAAGATCAAACAAGAGTTTTACGGCTAGCGCGGATATGCAAGAGATGAAAAGATTTCTCAAAAAACTAGAAAACCGCATCATTCTTTCCAGAACAGACCATTTGGTCTATGCACTGGCTTTTACTATGGCAACGACTTCTTTGAGGGTTTCAGAATGCTTGCAGATCACAAAAGATATGGCAAAAAATGCTTTGATCCGAATTGTACAAAAGCAAGGAAGGCTAAGAGAGCTTGATATGCCAGTCGAAACGCAGCAGGTAATACAATTTTTTTTGGACCAACACCCTTCTTCTTCAGACTGGGTTTTTAGTGCTGAAAATGGGGAAAAGCTTAGAAGGCAGAATGCTTATAAATATATCAAAGAAGCGAGCAATAATAAATTGGGATGTCATAGTTTGCGTAAATCTACAATTGAAATTCTTATAGAAAAGGGCTACCATCCTCATGAAGTTGCTAAAGTGAGTGGCCATCAGGGGATAGAAATGGTTTTTTATTATGATAACAAAAATACGAAAACTAGTATTCATAAAGAGCTAGGTAAATTTTTTAAAGGCTAGGGGAGTACCAGGGATGAGTGAGGTAAAA
>JABWCH010000126.1 GCA_013359215.1 Candidatus Brocadiia bacterium
GCATTTTGACCAAAACATTATTTTTTTCTTCTCTGCGTTCTTGGCGTTCTCTGGCCTCTGCGGTAAAAAAATTCTTGAATGATGACACGCCCTAGTATTATTTTTTTTCTACCCAATCTTGAGCTGGTTTATCTTCTAAAGCAGGTTTTGCCAGGGGGTTGGATGTGCCTTTTTCTAGGATTTGGAAATCTGCTGTATTTTGTAGCTCTAGTTGTGTTTTTTCTCTTCCTTTGTTTACTCTGGCGGTTACTTGTATTTTACTGCCAGGAACGCAGTTTTGCCATTGGCTCATATCTGTCAGAAGAGATTCTTTGACAAAAAGTTTTATCATTCCCGTGTCGTCTTTGAGCGAAGCTTCAAATCCAGGAGGAATGAGTTTTGTTTCTACAACCATACTGGTCAGGGAAACCTTTTTGCCTTCATGGTCTTTCAGATCAGCAATTTTTCCAACAGAAATGACCTTTTCTTCCTGAACCTTTGCTTTGCTGGTTGATACGATTTTTATGGCATCTTTTTGTTCGGGTTTGATTTCAAAACGTTCCTGGAATTTTTTTACTTCCCCTGTTGTCTGAATATACGATTGTGGCTTGATGTCTGCCCATAAAGGAGTAGCATCAAAAATATCTTTGAGCATGATAACATCGATTTTTCCAAACTTTCCTGCCACCACCAGCCTTTTCCCTGGCTTAATATCCTTGATATGAAGAACCCTGCCATAGATTGTTACGCTCTGGCCTACGGTTTCATCGGAAATTTTTACGCCAGAATCCTCTACGTCTTCTACAACAACTTGAGCGACTTTAGGCTCTGCTTTGGGTTCTTCGGACTCTTTTTTAGGCAAAGATTCAATTTTGAAATCAGCATCGCCTCTGGGCTGCAACATCAGCTTTCCCTGGTATTCTATGACTTTTCCTTGCATCCATATCCCAAAGCCTTTATCAAGGAACTGATAGTATGGGCTGTTCTGGAATCTTTCTTGGGGTAAAAGCAGGTCGATTCTTCCAGATCGGTCCTGGAATACGAACTTGACTCCTACATTGGGAAGAACTTCTTTTTCTAGGATGAAGCCACTGGAGGGAACGATTTTGCCAAGGTGGGCTTTGGTTGTGTAAGCCACAAAATCAAGATAGGCTTTTTCCAGATTTTTCTCTTCTTCGGGTACAGGGACAACTTCTTTGAATTGCTTTAAAATAGCCTGCTCGGATTTTGCTTCAACTGGAGCTGGGATGGGATCATTTTGCTTTGTTTTTTGGGTATTGTCTTTTGGTTTTTTAGGCTCTTCTTTTATGCCAGAAGGGTCTATCATCTTTATATCTTCTTCGCTGTTGGGTTGGATCTGGAGCTTTTCTTTATGCTCGCTGATAGAACCTGTAACCTGTATCCATTTGCCAACTTCAATTTCCCATGCAATCTTGCTTTCTTTAAAAATGCGATCCCAAAGCATTACGCCAATCGTGCCGTTGTTGTCGGTAATCAGCAAGCTTGTGCCTGGTTTTACTTTGGTTTTTTTTACCACTTTGCCTTTGAGTGTGATGGTCTGGTCTACATGCTCTTTGGTCACCTTATCAATGCTACTAAAGTCATTTTGGGAAGCGTTTCCGCCTGTGATTTCCACTTGCTCGCTGTTAGCAGGATGGAGTTGTATCTTTTCTCGATACACATCCACTCTCCCCGTTACTTTGATTTTGATACCATTTTTGATTTTTTCTATGACATCAGAACCAGAAAAGGTTTTGTCCCAAAGAACGGCTTCGATTTTTGCATTGCCTTCTTTTACAAGAACTTTCGTCCCTGATCCAAATTTTTTTACATCGACTATTGTTCCTTGTACCTGATACCATTTTTCTTTGTCCTGAACTGTGATCTTGGATATTTCTATAAGCTGAGTATCAAAGCTTTTCTGGACTTTTTTGGTAGATTCTTTTTTGTCTTTTTCTGCTGGTTTAGGCAAATCTTCCTGGATTTCTTCTTTTGTTCCACTTTCCTGGGGAGCATCGAGCCTCATATCTTGCGCTTGTTGCAGTTGCAACTGGATACGGTTTTGGTGTTCTTTGACAAACGCATTGACATAAACCACAGTGCCTACTTCAGGAGCAATGCTTTCCATGATGTCAGAATATACATTATTCCACATAACTAAAGGAAGCCTTTTGCCTTCAGAAGAAAGCTCGATTGTCACAGGTTGCTTTGAACCTTCTCTTGGCATGCGGATGGATTCGACTTTTCCTCTGACCGCAACATCTTTGTTGATGTAGTCTTTATTGATTTTTTCTAAAGGCACAAGAGCAGATTGCGCTCTTTTGATGGTAAGCTGCTCCACTGCCTGGAGCATGATGCTGACATTCTGGTCTGCTTTTACCTTAAGCTGTCCCTTTAAGGTGACGTAATCTCCTTTACGAGGCAGCTTTTTTTGATCGACTAGCTTTTGGGCATTGTGCCTGTAAGCCATAGCTCGTATTTCTCCTGTTCCATCATGGAAGGCAAAGGTGAGATACTCGATTTTTTTGTTTTCGTCTGTATAAATTCTAGGCTCTTTGGTAACAGATCCTGACATCTGGATATAGGCAAAATTCATGGTTTCCGTAACGTCTTTTACCTGAATTTTAGGCAAATCGCGGTGGAGTACCCAAAGATATAGAAAGAATAGACCGCCCACTCCCAGAACAAGAGAAAAGTATTTGAAAAACTTCAGGGATGTTCTTTTGGGAAGATATGTGCCGCAGCGAGGGCAGTTTTCATATACACCAGCAAAATGCCCACAGGCAGGGCAGGTTGTTCCTTGCTCTTTATTTAAGGTTTCCTGAATGGTGGAAATTTCCATAGACAATTCTCACTCCTTAGATTTAATTCTTGACATTTTCCTTAAGATTCATTATATATTCTATAAAATTTTTTACGCATCGCCAAATTTTTGTAGATGGTAAAAAAAATGAACTACATGGCTTATGCTGGATGAAAAAAATTATTAATATTTGGATATAACTTATTTGAAAATAAGGATTTCTTTATCCATAATGGTTTTATATGCCAGCCCAGGTCATTGCCTTGATTGTAGTTTATATCACAATTTGTTAAATTTGTAAAGCATGGAAAAAACTTTTCCCCCTAATTTTTAGAAAAGGAGTAAAGATTGTATGGAGGAACAAGAAAAAAGCGAACAGGAAGTCAAAGAAAATTCTACTCAGGCTAACGAAGAATTTAAAAAGAAAGAAGCCGAAATCCAGGAAAAGCTCCAGCAGGGAACTGGTTTTGAATTTACAGCAGAAATTCAAAAGCTTTTGGATATTTTAGTAAATTCCCTCTACAGCCATAAAGAAATCTTTTTAAGAGAATTGATTTCCAATGCTGCTGATGCCTTGGATAAAGTTCGCTTTAAAATGCTTACAGAGAATAATCTAAGAAACCAGGAACTTCCATTGGAAATCCATATTCAGGTAAACAAAGAACAGAATATGCTGATCCTATCCGACACAGGAATCGGCATGAGCAAAGAAGAGCTGATAGAAAATATTGGCACGATAGCTCATTCTGGCTCTATGTCTTTTCTGAAACAGCTATCCGAACAAAAAGAGAAAAAAGCGGATGTCAACCTCATCGGCAAGTTTGGCGTAGGATTCTATTCTGTTTTTATGGTAGCACGGCAGGTGGATATTGTTACCCTGTCAGCCTATCCAGACAAAGAAGCTTACCTTTGGAGTTCTCAGGGAGATGGAAAATATAAACTCGCTCCTATCAACAAAGAAACGCGAGGAACAGAAATTCGCATCCATCTTAAAGAAGAGGAAAAGCAATTCCTGGAAGAAGAGAGGATTAAATCTGTAGTCCAAAGGTATTCTGATTTTATTTCTTATCCTATCCAATTAGAGGGAAAGCAGATTAATAAGCTATCTGCTATCTGGCAGCGTTCTGCATCAGAAGTCAAAGAGGAAGAATATAAAGAGTTTTATAGCTATCTGACACACAACCAGGAAGCACCCCTGTCTACTATACATCTCTCTTATGACGCACCCATACAGTTCAATAGCATTTTATTTATTCCTGCAAGCGTTCCCTGGGATATGACATTTGATATACCAGAAAAATGGCACGGCGTACATCTTTATGCTAAAAAAGTTTTTATCCAGTCTGATTGCGAAGAGCTTCTGCCTATGTATTTGCGTTTTGTTCGCGGCGTAGTGGATTCTGATGATCTGCCTTTGAATATATCCAGAGAAACCCTACAAGAAAATCAGGTTATTACAAAAATTCGCAAGAATCTGGTACGCAGAGTATTAGAACGAATGGAGCAAATGAGTGCGGAGAAAAAAGACGATTATAAAAAACTTTGGCTTAGCTTTAGCAAATTCATAAAGCAAGGCTATAGAGGAGACTACGAAAATAGAGAAAAGCTTGCCAAACTTTTCCGATTCTATTCGTCTAAAGAAGCCCCTGAGAATCTGATTTCTTTGCAAGAGTACGTCGATAGGATGAAAGAAGGCCAAAAGGACATCTATTATATTTCAGGAGAAAACAGGGAAAGCATTGAAAAAAGCCCACATCTCGAAATATTCAAAAGAAAAGACATTGAAGTCCTTTACATGGTAGAGCCTATAGATGATTTTCTGTTATCTGATATGACAAAGTTCCAGGATAAAAATATTGTTTCTGTAGACAGAGAAGATCTTTCCCTGGACGATGTCAAAGAAGCCGAAGAGAAAAAAGATGCGACAGAAACAAAAGAAAGCCCAGAAATATCAGAGCGTTCTTTTGAAGATTTCCTGCACTATGTCAAAGACATTCTCAAAGAAAAAATCGTGGATGTCCGTTTTTCTAAGAGGCTTACTGGAAGCCCATGCTGCCTTGTAGCTGCAAAAGATGCCCCTAGTGTAGGCATGCAGAAGATCATGAAGATGTGGATGAATGAAAAGTATGAAATGCCGAAAAGAATTTTGGAGATCAACAAAGAGCATTTCTTCATTAAAAATCTTATCCAGATCTACAATACTGATCCCAGAAATGCTATTTTACCATTATCCTGCGAACAATTGATTGACAATGCGCTGATTCTGGAAGGCTCTCCGCTGGATGCCAGAGCCATGGTTCCTCGCATCCAGGAGATGATGGAAAAGATGGCAGATCTTTTATCTAAAAAAGCATAAAGATTATAAATCCAATAAGAAATAACCAGGCATGTCCTGGTTATTTCTCCAACGCTTATTGACTCAGTTCCTAACCAGGATAAACCTGAAAAGAATTTTATCACAAATTTCACGAATGAGCGAATGGCACGAATGGATAATTTTATCTTTATTTCTTTATTCGTCTTATTCGTATCATTTGCATCATTCGCGATTTCAATATTTTTCTTTTTCGTCCATGAAAAATCTTTACACTTTTACACGAGATTTCGCTCGTAAGCGACTAATCTTAAAATCACGAATGACAAGAATAAGACGATCTATTCGTGCTATTCGTCCATTCATAAAATTCGTGATAAAATACTTTTTTGATGTATCCAGATTAGGAGCTAAATCCATAAGCATTTTTCTTATATTAAAGGCATATAAAATGTCAAAAAATGTACTTTATGAGAATTTTTATAATGTTGGCTGCGCTGCCTTTAAGCGTGGACAATATTCGGACGCATTGCAAGCCTGGCGCAAAGCATTTAAGATGCAAAAAGAGCCTGCTTTGGCAAAAAAAATTGCCCAGGCCCATTTCCGATATGCTCTCTCCCTGGACAGCGAACGCTCTTTGCCTCAGACAGTTTCAGAATTATTCCAGGCTTTGCAATACGACACCAGTGTTCCTGTTTACCATTATCATATAGGGTTAGCATACCATAAACAAAAAAAATACGATAAAGCTATCAATGCCTACCAAAAAGCTCTGAACCTTGCTCCAGGGAATGAGCGGTTTTTAAAGCATTTGTGTCTTGCGCAGATTGAATTAGGGATGGAGTTCCAGCCAGAAAATAAGGGAGTATCTATAGATATTTTGGGAAAAATCCATAGAGGAAAATACCAGGAAGCTTGGGATGATCTGCAAGCTAAAAAAGATGCCTTGAAAGAAGATGAATACAGACTATATTCTGCTATTACCTTGACTATGCTCAAGGAATATGAAAAAGCAAAAAAAATCTGGAAAGAAATGGATTCTTGCCTTGCAACCTACTATTTAGGAATGATTTATGTGCAAGAAGAGAAATGGCCCAGTGCTTTGAAAAATCTGGAAGACGCTTGCGAGGTTAGCTATTTAAAAGATTTTTGCAAGATACCCTTGATTTGGATTTACCAATACCAGGCATCTAAGCTTGCCTCCAAAGATGAGAAAAAAGCAAAAACTTTATGGAATAAAATTGCGGCATTAGATCCATCAGCCCAAGGGGCTTACAATTCCCTTGCAGCAGGAATACAGCAAGGTTATAGCTATGCTATAGAAGGGAACTATGCGCAAGCTATCCGCACCTGGTCAAGGCTGATCCGTGCAGGAAATCCCCATCCGCTTTTGTTGCAAAACTGCGCTATTGCTTATGAACGCAAAGAGGAATATAAACATTCGGTAGCACTTTGGAAGGATTTGGGTAAAGTCTGGGAAAAGGATTTTTCTAAGTCTTTGGATAAAGAAAATAGCAAAAAAAAGATTTCTGTCCTCTACAATCATATAAGCCAAATCTTCAACAAACTAGACCAGTACGATGAAGAAAAAATGGCCTGCAAAAAAGCAGCGGAATGGAATCCAGAAAATGTCGATTTACAACTAAAAACAATTGATTTCGATTTTCAAGAGAACGAGCTTACAACAAGCATTTCTAAATTGAAAAAACTCCTTCTTCGGTTTCCTAAAAATCCCAAGGTTCTGGAATTTATGGGAGAATGCTATGCGATTATGGGAAACTATCAGAGGGCTGCTGAATGCTGTATGGATGCACTAGCCTCTATACCAGGCGAAAAAAGGCTTACAGAAATACTTCGCGATCTGGGATCTAGGGCTGTCAACAATTTTCTTCTTAAACGGAATCCTCTGGAAGCTAAAGAATTGATCAAAAAGCTAATTGAAGTAGACAAACAATATATACCTCATTATGGATTGCTCTGGAAAGTTCTTTTTTTTGAATCCAAAGAACAAGAAGCGAAAGCAGAAATAGAAAAAACCCTTACTGCTTTTCCCAACAATTCCTGGGTCTTTGCTGAAGTTGCTAAGGTATATTTTTCCCAAAATAATACAAAAGAGATGGAGTTCTATTTACAAAAAGCGCAGGAAATATCAAAACAAGGAAATTGCGATCTGGAGAACAAGGCTGTAATCTATTTCCTTAATATTCTTAAAAATAGACAAAAAGCCATACAAAGTATAAAAGACCTTTTTCCTGAAGGAAAAGAGGAAGAAAAACAAATTTTTTTCCGCAGCATAATCAACCAATTTAGAGATTATAACAAAATAGAGATAGAGATAGACATTATCCAAGATTGTGGTACGCTATCCCCTGTTTTTTTAGAAAGAGGAATGGAAATCGTAGCGGATTTGCTAGAAAAGCATAGTTTCGATATTATACGCAAGCTAGTACCTATCTTAAGAAATTTGGCGAATTTCTATAACAGGTATGATATTTTGCATATGATAATGGAACTCCAGATGGCTTTAAAGATGATGGACGGTGGCCCAGGCGGATGGAATCCTTTTGGATTCTCCCGATTGATCAACCTTGATGATGACTACGATGGCGATGACGATGATGACGATGATGACGATGATGACAGGAGGTATTGGGATGTCTAAAAAAAATCCTTTTGATGTTTTGGGGCTGAAAGAAGATGCCTCTCAGGGAGATGTAAAACAAGCCTATTTTCAACTCGTAAAACAGTTTTCTCCAGAAAAGCATGGAGAGAAGTTTAAAGAAATCCGTGAGGCTTACGATGTTTTGAAAGATGCGGACAAACGGCTTGCTGCTGAAGTGCTGGAATTCACAAAACCACCAGAAATACAAAACCAAGAACTGGATAGGCTTCAGGTGGAGATTACCACAGAAGTTTTTTATCTTTGGTGGAAAAAACAAGAAACCGATTTAGAAAAGACAAACTTTACAGGTGATTTTCAAGATGTTTAAAATTATTAAAAAAATGTTCGGATTCAAAGAACCTACCATCATCGATGGTATGGAAAAGACATTGGAATTTTTGGAAAAAGGCATAAAGAGTTTCCAGGAATTCACGCAAGAGCAAAAAGAAATCTATGACAAAACTCAAAGCCAGCTTATGCAAACCAAAGAATTTATGCAGGAGCAAAAAGAAAAACAGGAAAAGTTTCAAACCCAGTTGGATCAGGCAAAAGAATTCATACTAGAGCAAAGAGAAATCCAGCAAAGATTCCAAGAGCAGCTTTCTGTTGTCAAAGAAGCCATTTTGGAGCAAAAAGAAATCCAGCAAAAGTTCCAGGAGCAGTTTTTTGGTATTAAAGATGCCATCCTGGAGCAGAGAGAAATCCAGCAAAAGTTCCAGGAGCAGCTTTCCGATGTTAAAGAGGCTATTGTGGAACAAAAAGAAGTCCATCATCGGTTTCAAAACCAGATGCTAGAGGAAATGCTTCAAACCAAAGAATCCGCCAATAAGCTAGGAAGGACACAGTATCGATCCAATACCGTCATTGAGGCTGATTTGCAGGAATCTAAGAAGAAGCTCCAGCAATTGCTAGTGGTGATGACAGAGCCTAAAAAGGAAACCTTATTAGAAATCATAGCTATTTTGGATGGGATGGAAGAAGGAATTCGCTCTATTAGGGCTTTAGATCACCCTGCATCTCTGGCATTAGCCAATGGCTTCAGGATTATATCAGATAAAGGTATGGATTTTCTCAAGAAATGGGATATAAAGCCTATCCAGAGCATAGGAGAAAAATTTAACCCTAACCAGCATAAAGCTTTGGGAATTAAATACACATCAGGGGAAGAAAATATCATAGTTGAGGAACAAAGAAGAGGCTATTTTATCAGTAGTGAAGTTCTGCGGTATGCAGAGGTAATTGTAACAAAAAAGGAATAACAATGGAAACCATCATTGGAATAGATTTAGGCACAACCAATTCAGAAGTAGCGATCTTACAGCAAGGCCGTCCTTTTATCATCAGAGATTCTAGCGAAAGAAAGATCATCCCTTCTTTTGTTGGAAAAACAGAGCAGGGAGAGCTGATTGTAGGCGAAATGGCACGCAACCAATACATCATTGCGCCAGAAAGAACCATAAAATCCATTAAGCGCAAAATGGGAACTGAAGAGAAAGTCACAATAGGCGAAGAAAGCTATACTCCCCAGGAAATTTCTGCTTTTATTCTGAAGCATCTTAAAACCATGGCAGAAAAATATTTGAACAAACCTGTAGAACATGCTGTAATCACAGTACCAGCCTATTTTACAGACAAACAGCGTCAGGCAACAAAAGACGCAGGGGAAATTGCAGGTCTGAAAGTAGAACGAATTCTCAATGAACCTACGGCTGCTGCCTTGACCTATGGTCTGGATCGTCAGGAAAACCAAAATATCATTGTTTATGATCTTGGTGGTGGAACCTTTGATCTTTCTATTATAGAAATCAATTCTGGCGTGATTGAAGTCCGTGCTACTAAAGGGAATTCAAGGCTTGGTGGAGACGACTTTGATGAACTTCTGGTAAACCATATTGCTAAAAAGTTCCAGGAAGAGCATGGAATCGACCTTAAGGAAAACCGCGTTTCTTTAGCAAGGCTTACCAGGGCTGCTGAACAAGCCAAAATCAGGCTATCCAATGAACCTTTTGCTTTGATTAAAGAAGAGTTCATTGCTACCAAAGATTCCATTCCCCTCCATCTGGAAATGGAAATCGAACGCACAGAATTTGAGTCTCTGATTGAAGAGCTTTTGAAATCTACTATGGAATGTGTAAAGGATGGTCTGAAAGAGTCAGGACTTACCAACAAAGATATAAACAAAATTCTTTTGGTGGGTGGTTCGACCAGAATCCCTTTAATAGCCAAGATGCTGGAAGACGAGATTGGAATTGTTCCCAATATGGAAATTGACCCAGATCTTTGCGTTGCTATGGGCGCAAGCGTCCAGGCTGGCATTATAGCAGGCGAGTCGATTGAAACAATTTTGGTCGATGTTGCGCCTCATTCCCTGGGGATTGAAGTTGCCAATTTTGATTTTGGTATGCCCATTTTGGACCAATATAGTATTCTCATACGAAGAAACACCACAATTCCTGTAAGCAAATCCGAGGTATACACAACATTATTCCCTGACCAAAAAAAAGTGGGGATTCGTGTATTCCAGGGAGAAGAGCCAACCGCATCTAAAAACACCTTCCTGGGCGAATTTTTTCTGGAAAACCTTGCTGTCACAAAAAAAGGAATGCCTGAAATCGTTGTCAATTTTGATTATGATGTGAATGGCATTGTCCATATTTCTGCTTTGGATAAGAAAACAGGAAATAAAAAAGAAATTACCGTTACCTCTACTCCTGAAACTCTGACATCCATTCAAAAAGAACGAGCATCGGAGCGCGTTGCAGGAACACAAGTTTACTCTGAGGCGGAATTGGAAGATGTGAAAGAAGGGGCTGAATCTCTTTTATTGAGAGCCAGGCAGGTTTACGAATCTCTCCATAGCGAAGCCACCCAGAAAACGCTCTTGGAACAAATCGAAAATCTGGAAAAAGCTCTTAAGGAAGGAAACCAGGAAGAAATCGAAGAAAACGAAGATAGCCTGCTCGAACTCTTGTACGATCTGGAATAAAATCATTGCATCCAGGGTGGAATTGCACCCATGGGCTAGTATATAAAACCCTTTTAGGGTAAAGGATTTATCAAATAATTTTTTACACTGTAGGGGTTTAACATACTAGCTCATAAAGGTGTCAGCTTAACAATATCAATCTAGTTCTCTCTGAATAGATCGCTTCGTGTAAGCCTTCTTTCAGGAATCAAAAAAACAGGTATCCCATTTTTCTGTGTGCCAGGCTTAAGAGCCTAATAAAATTTTTTGATTTGCCAGGCAGTACTATTTTTGATTCCTTACAGAAGGCTTACACTCCGCTCTGATTATCCCTAAAGTTTCATAGCGAAGCTTGAAATATAGGCTTACATTCCGCTTTTGTCTAGACTTTTCCTTAAACCGCCTCTTCTCTGCGCTCTCTGCGACTCTGCGGTAAATTTTTTTTCGAATCTGATTCCTTACTCAATATCAAATGCAATGATTGTCATTGGCTTCCAGGTTCTGGGTAGCATGAGATTGAACCGTTTGCCACCATTTGCAGAGATTCGATCATCGTGGTAGAAATAGAGCATATCGCATTCATAGATAATCGACTCATTCCTGCAAATCACAGCACCAAAGAAAACGATGTCTTTTGTGTTGCTTTGCATTTTGGACGTATCATCCTGATAGTTGTAACTATCGTTCTTGATATATCCGCCAAGGAAATGGTTTGTATACAAAACAGCATGCACTTCAGGAAAATTTAGAGAATTATCGTAGGTTGTCGTGGTTGTTTTGTTTCCTTGCTTTACTGTTACTGTTGTGGTGCTACCAACAGCAGGTTTATTGTTTGTATCATCCCAATAGGTTATATCACTATATTTGGTGACACCAGAAGGTATATTGCCACCCCAGGCTGTATGGTTGCTGGTAAAGGTGCTGCTTGCCAGATTGAATTCAGAAACCGTTGCTGTACCATCGTATTTCCCATCGCCATCAATGTCTTCTCCTGTTTCTGGGATAGGCTGTCCATTGGCATCTAGTTCTACTGTAAATTTGCCATCGTTTTCTCCCTGGTCGCCTGTGTTGGGTATCTTATCCAAGCCAGAATCTTCTTTGCTTGCATTCGCAGAATGCGCCATCCATGGCTTGACTTTGTTTTGCCATGTGCTATTGGTGAAGTCTGTCATAACAATATGCTCTTTGGCAAATAATCCCAGAAGATCAGCATCTTTGTTTCTTTCTTGCCAGTTTTCCCTGCTTGCCTCGCTATTGGTACTAGGCTGTTTACTGCTCACCCCATTTTTTGATATGACTCTTTGTGGTAGATAGATATTGCGCCCAGAATAGATAGATCCCTGCCCTGTATAGTATCCTCGGATGATAACATCTCCTCGGACAACAACTGTACCGCTAATTTCTACAGGATTATCAATAGTCCCTTCCAGGTACAAATGCTGTTTGCTTTCATTGTCACCCCAAATTCCATCGCATATTATATTATTTCCAATTTTGATATAGCTGTTGTTGTCTTTTGCCATTTTTTCATAGAGTTCCAGGCGGTTCAGGTTGGGCATGGGCAGCAAAGGAACTTCAGGATTTGTATTTTTCCCTCTTAACCCAGCATAGAGATCTTTGGGATGCCCTGTGCTAGAAGGCGTTCCTGTAATTGTGTCCCAGGAAAAAATACCACCATCTTGGTTGTTTTGCTTTCCATCCATGTTATCATCGATATAGTTGATAAGATCGAATCCTTCGCTTTTTTCAAAACGAGGCTTTCCCCAAATCTGGGGGCGATAGCTACCCATATCAAACGGCCCATTGGATCTTACATTTCCCTGAGAAACAATATTGTTGCCATAGAACCAGCCCCAGTTGTTCACAAAATAGCTATAGTCGAAAACGTGAGAGGCTGCATGCCCTGCTTCATAAATAACACTAAAGGTAGTTGTAGTTTTATGCGCATCATTTTTGTTAGGATAGAATCCTTTTGTATTCAAAAAGATCCATCGTACTGAACCATCTGCTGTTCCACTAATGTCTTTTCCACCTGTATTGACATCAGAGGATGTTAAAATTTTGGTTTTAGCATAGTTGTCCCCCAGAACTACATCTACTCCATTGATCTTAGCCTCGAAAGATTCATCGACAAGCTCAGTTTCATGCAACTGGCTCTCGATCAAGGAAAAATCCAATACGCTGTTGTTCATTGTGGCATTGATTTTTTTCAACGCCTTAGCCAAACCTGCCTCTGCCACGTATCGGGAAACGACTTTTTTGGTTTGTGTCTTTGTATATTGTTGTTCGCTCGTGGTGATAGCAAGCGATGCCCCTGCAATCAAGAGAATTGTCGTCCCAAGGATGCTGGAAAGGAACATCGTGCTTCCTTTTTCTTTCTTTTTCTGCTCTATTTTCCATATCATGTTATCTTCCTCCTAAAATTAGCTCCTAGCCCGTAAAAAAAACAAGCTTTTTCATTTTTCATGCCTTTAAAAAAAATAAGTACTTCTTTCTCAGTATATACTAGAAATTTTTAAAATGCTATAGAAATCCGTATTTTTTTGTGGAAAAATATGGGATGATTGCCCAATTTACCAAGGGCGTTGCCTGGGCTAGTATATAGAACCCTTTCCGTTGACATCGTTATGTGCCTTGGTACTCTTGAACCCTGATGTTTTAGCGATGAGAATTAAATAACTTCCCCATTTTTAATTGAATACAAGACAGCTTGTTATGTAAATTTTACTTCTGTGTATCCCTAAATTAAAGGGAAA
>JABWCH010000520.1 GCA_013359215.1 Candidatus Brocadiia bacterium
GCAACGCCCTTCTCTCTTTTCTCTTCGTACTCTGCCTCTCTGCGGCGAAATCTTATGCAGAGCGTAGTGTAAGCCTTCTGTAAGGAATCAAAAACAGTACAGCCTGGCAAATCAAAAAATTGGATTCGACTCTTAAGCCTGGCACAAAAAGAAAAATAGGATACCTGTTTTTTTGATTCCTTACAGAAGGCTTACATGAAGCGAACGATTCAGATAAAACCAGCTTGTAGAACCCGCTTGCTGCTTGAAGTTTCATACAAGCGCAACATCGGTTACGCCTGTTTAGGTTTAGGGGGATTCGCCTGTTGATGAAATTGCCAATTCAGCGGAAAGCAGGTAGATTATGGACTATTCAAAGCTAAAAAATCGCTGGCAAAGGGAATACGAGCAGAGGGGTTTGATCTCAAAAGAGTTGCGTGAAAAAATATTGTTTCATGGGAAAAAAGTTTTTTTATCCTATGGCATTCAGCGAGTTGTGCTTTTTGGCTCTATTGCAAAAGGCAGAGCAACCGAAAAGTCGGATATAGATATTATCGTTTTTGGATTGGAAAAAGACAAATATTGGAGATTTAAAAGCGAGATCGAAGAAGCTACAGGAAAAACTGTCGATGTTTATACTGACCAAGACGATCCGATATTTGTGGGAAAACAACTTGCAAAAGGGGAAATCATATATGAGGCATAATGTCTCCTTGCTAAAATCGGATATTGTTTATGAATTGTCAAAATTAGATAGCTTGATTCAAGATTTCGTAACTGTACAATATAAACTCGATATAGAGCAGCTTCCCGTTTATGACAGAGCAGCGATTGGCTATTATATTCATAGCTATTACAATGGATGCGAGAATATTTTTACTTCTATAGCCCGTTTTTTTGAAAACGATTTATCTTCAGAAACATGGCATTCTGATGTCCTAAAACGCATGAAACTCAAAATAGAAGGCTATCGTCCAGCAGTAATCAGCGAAGAGCTTTTTTTATTATTGAATGACTTTCGAAGTTTCCGTCATGTATTCAGACACAGCTATACTTTTGAATTGGATTGGGAAAAAGAATCTATTGTTGCAAAAAAGCTTATAAAAGCCCATAAAATGCTACAAAATCAAATTAATCTATTTTTAATAGAGCTAGAAAAAATAGAAAGCTAAGTAATTTAACTATAAATTTTTAAAAAGAGCAACCAATTTCAAGAAAGGGGATGAATATGGATTTTGAACTGTCTGAAGAAATGAAGATGATCCAGCAGACGGCACGCAAGTTTGCTATAGCGGAAATTGCTCCCTTATCTCGCGAATGTGATGAAAAAGAAAAATACACGCCTGAGATCCGCAAAAAAGCAGGGGAAGTTGGGCTGGTCGGTGCCTGGATTCCTGAACAGTATGGTGGTGCTGGAGTAGGCATTTTGGGGCATAGCCTGATTACGGAGGAAGTTTCCAAGGTAGATATGGGCATTGGCCTCAACATCATTGCTGCTTCTTTTGGCTGTGAGGCGATTTTACAATTCGGATCAGAAGAACAGAAGAAGACCTATCTGCCTTTGGTTTGCACAGGAGAAAAAGTGTTTGCAGGTGCTTTTACCGAACCAGATGCAGGCACCGATGCATCAGCATACAAGACGCGGGCAACAAAAGATGGCAATGATTATCTGATCCAGGGAAACAAGATGTTCATCACAAATGGTACAGTCTGCGATTTTTTTGTTACCCAGTGTATCACAAACCCTACCGAGAAAAAGCACAACAGTTTCAGCCTGATTATCGTGCCAGCCCAGACACCAGGAATTACTCGAAACAAAATCCACGGCAAAATGGGCATTAGAGCAAGCGATACAGCGGAAGTTGCTTTTGAGAATGTCAGAGTGCCTCAAACCAATCTCATCGGGAAGGAAGGCAAGGGCTTTGGCCAGCTCATGAATTTTTTTGACACCACCCGCGTTATGGTTTCAGCCCAAGGTCTTGGACTGTCGGAAGCATGCCTGGAAACAAGTATTAAATATGCCAAAGAAAGGAATGTCTTTGGCTCTCCCCTTATTTCATTCCAACTCACACAAAAAAAGCTCACAGAAATGGCTATCATGATCGAAGCCCTGCGTGGCCTCGTTTACAAAGCTGCCTGGCTAATCGATGCAGGCCGCCCAGACTATCAACTGGCTGCAATGGCTAAATACTATAGCGGGCAAACTGCTGTTTTCTGTGCCAATGCCGCTGTCGAGATACATGGAGGCTATGGCTATATAGAGGAATACCCTGTAGAAAAGTGGTATCGAGATGCTAAAATTCTGGAGATATATGAAGGTACCAAAGAGGCCGAAATTCTGACCATTGGAAAAAATTTGTCCAAATAGTAAGGAATCGGAATGAAATAAGTTCCCCATTTAGACGATAAAGATAACGATAAAGATAACGATTAAGATTAAGAATCGTAGTCCGATTCGTTATCATTATCTTAATCTTAATCG
>JABWCH010000127.1 GCA_013359215.1 Candidatus Brocadiia bacterium
GAGCTTGCAAAACTAAATAGAGTCAAGATTTTAATCACTCGCAAGATAGATATATATTGTATTTCAATATGTTAAGAATACCTGCGTAACTCCTATAAGATATTTACCAAAAAGCAAAGATTTTTATCGCAAATAAAACGAATGGTCGAATGGCACGAATAGTTTTTATAAAAGTTCCATTCGCATAATTTGTATATTCGTCTCATTCGGGATTCATACCTTTTTAGGTTCGGCTTGTACCAGATAGGTTTTGACCATATCGCATTTTTTTCAATATAATTTTTTTCTAAGGAGATAGTTTCATGAAAATAGAAAGACCTTTTTCCTTTGATGAAAAGCAGGAAACAAACCATCATCCTTTAGTTTACTATCAAGACAAACCTTTTTCTCCTGAACCAGGTTTTTGCTTTGAAACCAAGCTAGAAGAATGCACTCTGGATGATTTTTCGTATGCAGACACAGGCATTTCCGAAAGATTTAAGGCTGCCTCATGCTATGTCAAATCTTCATGCTATGTCAAATCTTCATGCTATGTCAAATCTTCATGCTATGTCAAGCGTTCTGAGCATACAGAAAGCGAGCAGGGAAATGCTCTTTGTGATGGGCAAGAATTTTCTCTAATTTCAGAATATCCATTACTAAGAGGCATCCGACTCCAGATGACAACAGGTATTTTACTTACAGACCTTGGCTATGCCTATTTCAAGATGGATCGACATGCTTCTCTGGAATATATGAACGAAGGAAAGAAAAGCTTTGAAAAAGCCCTTAGCATGTTTCCCAAAGAAGAATTGCCTGATTTGCATGCTATGGCACAAAACAACCTGGCTATTGCCAACATGATCTATCATCAATACAATGGATCTTGCAATCTGGAAGAGAGCAATGCTTTGCTAGAAAGCGCGCTAGAATTTTATACCATCCATAACTTTACATACAATCGCGTTGCTGTTCTTTACAATTTAGGATGCTGTTTGCTGTTGTCTGGTAAAAAAGAGAAGGCAGTAGAAAAGTTCGATGAGATTTTAGATTTTAAAAATATCAATGACTTGAAATTGCTATCAGAAATGGTTTCTTGTAAAAGAACTACCACCCAGCCTCCCGAAAAATTAGAAACAGCATAGCTCGACTTTTTCATGATGAAACTTTAGGGATAATCCGAGCTTAGTGTAAGCCTTCTGTAAGGAATCCAAAATAGTACCGCCTGGCAAATCAAAAAAATTTATTCGACTCTTAGAGCCTATCCGAAAAATAATTTTAGGCGAAAATTTTGAGGCACTCGGAGAGCGAGGAGAAAGTGACAAAATTGCCGCAAGTGTAGCCGTAGCTAATTTGCAGCCAAAAGGATTTTTCGGATAGGCTCTAAGCCTGGCACAAAGAAAAAATGGGATACCTGTTTTTTTGATTCCTGAAAGAAGGCTTACACGAAGCGATAGCTTCAGATAAAACCCTCTTGCTGCTTGAAGTTTCATACAAGCTTCGCTTGATTTTCTTCATGATGAAACTTTACAAGTATTTATAACTTAACACACATGATGCTCACATATTTAAGTTGACAGCATTACTGGTAATTTTTGCATACAGGAAATTTATATGGTTACACCATTATGTGAATTATTGAAAGACGCAAAGTATCCAGAAGATAAAGAACCCATTGGTATTTATATTCATGTCCCTTTTTGCAAAAACAGATGCAATTATTGCGATTTTGTATCTAGTCTTTATAAAGAGGAAAATGGTATTAAATATTTGAATATAGTTAAAAAAGAGATAGAATGGCATTTACAAAAAAAGGAATTTGCAGAAAAATTCCGCAATGCGCAAGTGGATACACTCTACTTTGGGGGTGGGACTCCTTCCATTCTAAAATCGAATTTTTTTGAAGAAATTTCCCATCTGTGTCGCTCTTCTTTTCGATTTCTTCCAGATGCTGAAATCACTATCGAAATCAACCCAGAAAGTGCAAATCTCTCCGAGCTTATGAAATTGAAACAACTTGGTTTCAACCGTGCCAGCCTTGGTGTCCAATCTTTCGACGATGAAGAACTAAAAAGAATGAACCGTGCCCATAGCAGAGAAGATGCTGTGCGTGCTGCCAGCATAATCCGAGAAGCAGAATTTAAAAACTTTTCTATAGATTTAATTACAGGCTACCCTGGTCAAACCAAAGAATCCATAACAGGCAGCATGGAAAGGCTACTTTCCTTAAAACCAGAACACACCTCTGTATATCGTTTGGAAATGAAGCATGGCAGCCATCTGGAATACCAGATTGAAACGGGAGAAATTCCTCCTATTGATGAGGAGCAGATAGAATCTTTTTACAAAATAGTTTATGAAATGCTAACGCAAAATGGCTATAAACGCTATGAGATGTCTAGCTTTGCTAAGCCTGGCTTCGCATGCCAGCACAACCTTAAATTCTGGAAAGATAGAGTTTTTCTTGGGTTTGGAGCTGGTGCGCAAGGTATGACAGGCAACATACGATATGCTAATATGGCTAACGTTGCGTCTTACTCTGATGCTGTGGAATATGGGCAGCCACCTTACGTTTCTTACAAAAAAGTCACCCCACAGATGCGTTTTAAAATTGCTCTTATTATGGGATCATATCTCGTGGAAGGCGTAAATCTTGTGTCGTTAAGCAATCGGTACAACGTAGACGCGCTCGCCTTTATTAAAAATTCCGTAGGAAGCCTTGTAGACGAAGGTCTTGTGGAAATCACCGAGGACAATATCTTTCATATAACAGACTCAGGCAGAGCAGATCTAAACCGAATTTTTTGCAAATGGTCTTGAGAATACTATCATGCTCCTATGGAAAAAAGATCTATCAGGAATAACAAAGAGGCTATATTTTTTTAGGGCATCTCGTCTTGTTTTGAAAATTGCACCTTTTTTTACAGTTTTCATACTTTTTATTGTAATAATCCAAGGATTGTTATCAATAACGACTATTTATATCAATAAACTTATTCTGGATGCAGTCGCCGATACTTCTATGGGCATGAAAAACGTGTTGGGGCTGGTTGGTATAGCCTGGCTATTAAGCCTTATATCTTCAGCTTGTAATTCCGCTTCCCATGTTGCAAGAAGGGCACAATCGGAAAAAGTAACAAACCAATTCCATTCGATCATGCACTCAAAAGCAATAGATGTTGACATTGATTGCTATGAAAATCCAGACTATCATGATAAGCTCCACAGAACTCAGGAAGAATCCAGCTATAGACCAACACAGGTTGTGGAAGGTCTGGTGGAGATCACCAGGCAAATGGTTGTGCTGTTTTTTATTGCAGGTCTTGTCTTTCAATTCCAAGGCATTTGGGCATTCCTCTTGCTTTTCTCTTGCATTCCCCAGGCTGTAGTCCGATGGAAATATGGCTTGTATTTCCATAACTGGATGCTCCAACGAACACCTGAACAAAGGCAGTCGTGGTTTTTCCACTGGATGATTACTGTTTCTTTTCATGCAAAAGAAATGCGAAGCTATCTTTTAGGTCCGCTCTTTAAAAAACAATATTCCGATATACAGGAAAATCTCAGAAAAGAAAAATTTCATATTTCTCTGTCTCGCAATACACTAGAATTTTTATGCTCTTTTCTTTCCACAGGCTGTTTTTATGGGGCATACCTCGCGATTATACACCAGACCATCCTGGGACATTGGACAATAGGCAGCATGGTGATGTATTTCCAAGCTTTCCAGAAAACACAATCTACGTTCCAGGATATGCTTTTAAGCCTTGGCGACCTCTATGAAAACCATCTATTTTTATCCAATTTTTACGAATTTCTGGATATCCCAAAGGTCGTTCTTGACCCTGAAAACCCCAGTGTATTACCGTCTTGCTTAACTAGAGGGATATCTATCGAAAATGTTTCTTTTCAATATCCTAGAGGACACAGAAAAGTCCTGAACAATATTTCTATGACAATAGATCCTGGCAAAATTGTCGCTCTTGTAGGCGAAAACGGTTCTGGAAAAAGTACTTTAGTGAAATTGCTATGCCGCTTCTATGATCCAACTCAAGGGAAAATTAGCATTGATGGGCAAGATATGCGAAATTTTAAGATACAAGACCTATGGAAACAGATTGGTGTTATGTTTCAAGACTTTTCGCAATACCCTGCGAGTGCAAGAGAGAATATATGGTATGGAGCGTGCTATACGTGTGCGATACAAAAAGACATTGAATCCTGCGCCAAGCTTTCAGGAGCAGATGATTTCATCAAAAATCTGGAATATGGCTATGATACCATTCTCAATAAATCTTTTGAAAATGGAGAAGAGTTGAGCATGGGAGAATGGCAGAAAATCGCCCTTGCCCGTCTTTTCTATAAAAACGCCTCAATCATCATCTTAGATGAGCCAACTTCCTTTATGGATGCAAAATCAGAATCGCAATTTTTCAAAATTCTTAGAAAATATGCTTCCACCCGAACCACTATACTCATAAGCCATAAATTGCCAGTTGTCAAGGTTGCAGATGAAATTTTTGTGTTAGACGATGGGCAAATTGTAGAGCATGGACAGCATGAGGAATTGATAAAAAACAAAGGCAAATATGCCTGGCTTTTCTCTGATTCTACGGATGAATAGTTTAGCGATGAAAATCAAATAACTTCCCCATACAGAAGGCTTATACTACGCTCTGCTTATCCTTTAAATTGACAGATGTGGGGCAACACACTGGGTGTTGCCCGTGTGTTGCCCTGGGCTGGTATCTATAGACCTTTCAGGCCAAAGATTAAAGGCTTTTCAACTGGCACAAGCCGTTATATCTCTAATTTTAGAGAATAGTCTGCATTTTCTTTGCTAATTCTTTCGATGAATTGCTCCAGAGAGAGTGTTCTTTGCTCTCCTGTTTCGCGGTTTCTTACAGTAACGCTTCGGGCTTCTTTTTCTTTTTCGCCGACAACGACAAGATAAGGAACTCTTTGGAGGCGACCTTCTCGAATCTTTTTATTCAAGGTTTCGCTTCTTAGATCTGTTTCGACTCGAATCATTTTAGAATTAAGAAGTTCAGCGATTTCTTTGGCATACTCTATCTGGTTTTCTGTGATAGCAATGACTTTGGCCTGAACAGGAGACAGCCACAGAGGGAATGCTCCAGCGTAGAACTCTACTAAGAATGCAATGGTTCTTTCGAGACAACCAATCGAAGATCTGTGAACAACAACAGGGCATTTTTCCTTGCCATCTTTATCAATGTAAAGCAGGTTGAACCTTCCTGGTAAGGCGAAATCAATTTGCACTGTAAAAACGGTTTCCTCTTTGCCATATACATTCGTCATCTGTATATCGAGTTTTGGGCCGTAGAAAGCAGCATCGCCTAAGCCTTTTGTATAAGGCAGTTGGAGCTTTTCCAAAATACCAAGCAATATGCTTTCTCCTGTTTTCCACATTTCTGGATTGTCTACATATTTGTCTTTCTTCTGATCGTCTTTAAGAGAGGCACGATAGCTCACAAGAGAATCAATTCCAAGACGCTTCATCAAGAAAGAAATCAGTTCCAAAACTCTTTTGAATTCATCTTCCAACTGTTCTGGAGCGCAAAAAATATGAGCATCAGCAAGAGTAAAAAGCATCACTCTCGTCAGGCCGCACAATTCGCCTGACAGCTCTTTACGGAACTGTGGGGAAATTTCTGCTATTCTCAAGGGTAAATCGCGATAGGATTTAGGAGTATCTTTGTAGATCATAAAATGATGAGGACACGTCATAGGACGTAAAACAATTTCATCATTTTCACTCAAATGCATAAGAGGATACATCCCATCTTTGTAATGTTCCCAGTGTCCTGAGATTTCATACAATGTCTTTTTGCCCAAAACAGGTGTATATACGTGTTGATAGCCTCGTTTTAGCTCTTCATCCACGACCAATCTTTCGAGAAGTCTTCTAATGGTTGCACCCTTGGGAAGCAAAATAGGCATTCCCTTGCCAATAAGATCCGAAAAAGTAAAAAGCTCCAGCTCTGGGCCTAACTTTCTATGGTCTCTTTTAGCAGCCTCTTCTCTTCGCTGGATAAAGCTTTTCAGTTCATCCTTGGTTGAAAAAGCCAGAACATAGATTCGCTGCATCATGGGATTTTTTTCATGACCCTTCCAATATGCACCACTCACTCTATCTATTTTCCAGGCAACTTTTTGCAAATCTTTTGTATTGGAAACATGAGGGCCATTGCATAAATCTATAAAATTTTCCGTTTGGTATGTCCCCACAACCGCATTTTGCTTTTCTTCCAGCTCATCGATCAGTTGGATTTTAAAGGGCTCGTCCTTAAAAATTTCTCTGGCTTCTTTAGGAGAAATTGGCCTGGCAATATAATCATGCTTGCCTTTAATGATCTGTGTCATTTCCTTTTCAATTTTTTCCAGTATTTCAGGAGTGAAGCTGCTTCCTTCAGGAACAAGAAAATCATAGTAGAAGCCCTCGTCAATGGGAGGCCCGATTCCTAATTTTACATTAGGGCATACTCTTCGCACTGCGCAGGCAAGAACATGAGACAAAGAATGCCTGCAAACCATAATATCATAAGATTTTACTTCATCACTCATACAAACTCCTAGCACAAAAATTTATTTTTAATGCAATGCCTTGAATTTTCCAGGTACAATGCTTGATTTTATCTGAGAAATACATTAGAATAGTCCTGTTCCTGGATGATTCGCAGTATATAAATATTGCCAAAGGCCCTTTAGCAAAAGGAAAAATCATGACAAACCATTTAACTGCTATTACTTTTAAAGACATTGCTAAGCTAACACAGCCTAGAAATACGTACTTAGATATTCTACTCTTTGACGAGCAGCAAGTAAAAGAAAAAATTAGCAATTCTAAGCCAATCGTAAAAGTCGTTCTCACTCGTATGGAGCCAAGGCAAAAGTATTTTTTAGATTCCAGAAGATTTATGCCTGTTTTGGAATCTTTGCATTATACAGAGTGGATTGTCATAGAAAAATTCCTATACGATCTTAGCGATATAGGCAGAGCTATGTGCCTTGCAGTAGGAAGGTTCAACCATAATCACCTGCGCCCCTTTTTAAGCGAAGACCAGGGCGATATGGATCCCTTTGTTTCCAGGGAGCATGGCTTGATATTCGTTAATGAAAAAAGGCAAATCTGCTATCATGACATTGGTACTTTCAAAAAAGGCAGTACAAATGGCACGAAATTAAATGATCTTTCTCTTGTCAAAAATGAAATTATAACCTGGAATGCTCACGAATACTTTGGATTAGGAGAATCGCTCAACATTGTAAAAACAAAAGAGCGGGTTATGGAATCCAAATTCAAGCTGCGATTCCAGGAAATTTTATAATGAGAAACCAGGGCACGGATATGTGCCCTTACTTCTAAAGGTCAATCTCATCGTTTTCCAGAACTGTGTCTTCCAAATTGGTGTTTGTAAGATCTACTCCTTTGATGGATGTTCCTTCCAGGTTGGCTGCCTCCAGACTTGCACCTTGCAGATTGGAATCCTCCAGATTGGCATTTTCTAAATCAGCACCCTCCAGATTGGCATTTTCTAAGTCAGCACCCTCCAGATTGGCACCAGGCATAGAGGCATTTTCCAGGCAAACATTGCTCATTTTTGCATTAGAAAGATTGGCGTTGCTCAAAATAGCATTTTCCATATCCGCATTTTCCATATCTGCATCCACCAGATTGGCATTTTCCAGATTGGCATTTTCAAAGTTGGATTCTTCTAACATCGCCCGTTTCAGGTTTGCATTGGAAAGATTGGCATTTCTAAAAAATGCTTCTTCAGCAAAAACCTTTTCCATGTTAGCATTTTCCAAAATGGAATTTTCCAGATTGATTCCTTTTATATTGGCACGTTGGAAGTTACTCTCTATTAAATACGATCCTTCCAAATCTGCATCAATCAAGCGAGCCTCTTTTAAATTTACATAAGGCATAATCGCCTTTTTCATTCGAGCTTTATTGAGCATTGCTCCCTGCAAATTAAATCCTTCGAGAGTCTTTTTTTCCATCACTCTTTTTTCTAAAAATTCCAGAGATACTTCTTTTGGGGCATTCGATGGATGATGCCACATACAAAAACCACTTGCATCAGCTGATAAGCCACAAGCTTTGCCTTTGTAATCTCCGAAAGAGAATATGTATTTACAACGGCGTACTTTGGCCATAATAACCTCCTCTTGGAGTAAGAATAAAACTTTATGAAAAATTTGACATTGTTACGATAAGGATATATCCAAAAATTCTCTATAAATGCAACAAAAAAATCCTTTTTTTGGAAAAAATTCTTGCTGGCTACAATAAAAGATATACAAGTGTTAAAGCATTATGGAGCGAATGGGCTATAATACAAGCCCACAAACATTGGCTTTTTTCATAAAGAATCTGCAAAAAAATGCCTAAACCCAAAATAGGAAAAAAAGCAAGCAAATTCTGGTGCATGATAGAAAACACCACAGAGGTCAGAATCGTTCCGCCTACCACTCCCAGATATTTTTTCATTGCGCAGAAAATAAAGGCACGAAAGATGACTTCTTCTACCGCAGGAGCCAGCAAAATGACCGTTATCACAGAAAACCACCATGAGATTCCCTGGCTCTGCATTAGTTCTTGCGCAACATCCTGGACTTTAGGTTCTAAATGAAATAGAGCGCAACATAGATGGGAAAAGTAAAATAAAAACAAGTACCAGGGGAAAAAACAGACATATCCCAAAACAGCCCCCAAGACATCCTGGTGTCCTAAAGGGCAAATCCCCAAACTTTTTTTATCGTAGCCTGGAAGAAAGGATAAGAAGAAAAATAAAAAAACTAAGCTGACAATATGGACAGTCCAATATACCAAAAGGCGAAAAAAATATTCCTTGTCTTTGGAGAAAAAAGGCAAAAAATATGCCATAATGCTAGATAAAATAATAAAACAAGAAAAATAGAAAAAGGTAAAAAAAAGGATGTCCCATCCTGTCCATACAGCAGCAGAAACATTTTTTTTCGGAAATAGCCTGGAAAACAAGAATCTAAGGAAGCAAGAGATTTGCCATAATGCCAAAAAACAAAAGATAAGAAAAACAATAATCCAAAAAGGGTGCTGCAAAAACTTTTGAAAGTCTTCCTGTGTTTTTCGCATACTTTCCTGGAGAGTTTCAGACAAAACATAGGGAACGCTGTTGCTCAAAAGGCAAAGCAAACTAATGTTTTTCATAAGACGGCCTTGCAAATACCATTCTTCCCATATTGCTTTGAAGCACATTAGTTACAGTAACTTCTACATTTTTATCCAGATAAGAAAGGCCATTTTCAACAATAACGACAGTGCCATCATTTAAATAGCCTATGCCCTGGTTTAACTCTTCTCCCTTTTTGACAATATTGATATGGATTGCATCTCCATGAATCACAGGGGGTCTTAGCGCGTTGGCAACAGCATTTAAATTGATAATTTCAATATTATGAAGCTCTGCAATTTTCTTAAGGTTGTAGTCGTTTGTAACCAAGATTGCATTCAACCGCTGAGAAAGAGCGATCAATCTGTCATCCACTTCCTTAATGTGCTCTATGGGGTCAGGGTCAAAATATATCTTTATTTTAGGCTTTTTTTGCAATTCTGTGAGAGTTTCGATTCCCCTTCTGCCTCGTATTCTTTTATTCTTATCGGAAGAATCAGCCAAAGCCTGCAATTCATTTAAAATGAATTTAGGAATCACAAGCGTTCCTGGCAATACATTGGTTTCAAAGATGCTGAGAATTCTTCCATCAATGATTACGCTGGAATCCAAGACAAGATAACGCTCGGAAGATTCTTTACTAAGTTCCACAAAGGGAATCAACATTTTATAGCGATTCCTGGTGCGAAAAAAAACGATAATGGAAAGATAGCAAAAGAAAAAAGTGATCCCTACTTTTACTGCATCCTCTGTTTGTTGTACTTTAACAGGAGGAAAGCTTTCTTTAAGCAATCGGATATGCGGAATCAAAAAAATAGCTTGGATGAAAAGAGTAGATGCTATAAATCCCACTAAAATACCCAGAATAACGGTAAAAATAGCATTGATAAAACGGTTGGCATATTCGATTTCTATCCATATAATAAAAACAGCGAAAAGAGATCCTATAACAATGCTCAAAATATTGATCCAGGAAAAAGGAGGAGCAGCAAAGAGTGCCAGGGAAATCTGGTATGATGTGCTGGCAATAGTAATCACGAAAAATAATCGTAAAAAAAATAAAACACCTTTCACAAATCTTTCCTCATTAAATAATTCAACAATGTTAAATGAATAGATACTGGTAACTGATATTCTAAATTTTTTGGCATATAGGATGAAAAATACGATACCTCTCTTGTCCATGGCATAAAGAGTCACATTGAAGCAAAGGCTTCATTTTTTGCAATTCTTTCAAGGCAACTGGGGTAAAAACATGGAAAAAATTTGCAATTTCTATTGCTGTAAAAAAATCCGTTGGCTTCTTTGCCATAAAACGGAATATGCTGGCAGATAAAGGAGAATCTAAATATTTTTCTGCAATGCTCTGTATGTATTCTTGTGTAAAATTCTCTTCAAAAAAAGGATTCTCTTCACAAGATAGAAAAATTTTGCGAGAATTGTCTATGGGATAGACATGGCATCGTATAAAAAAGAAAAAAAGCATAGTGTTAAAAGGCGGCTCTTTAATTTTTTTTATAAGCCTATAATATTCCTTTTCTTCCAATAGATCCAAACCATCTATAAAAAGAAGTATTCTTTTGGGAAGAACAGGGATTTTTTCCAGCTTTTTTTGGAAAAAAGAAAGGATTTCATCCGCTTTAATCACAAAATTTTTTTCTAAATAGAATCCAGAGCAATAGTCCATAATGCCATGAGACAAAAAATTTTCCAGTTGGCTTGCCAATGCACTTTTCCCACTGCCAGGATAGCCTTCTACAAAGTAAAGGTTTCCAAAAGGGAATCCTGTTTCCCATTGAAAAATATTCTGGATAGTTTGGGATAAAAGGCTCTCTATCCAGGGAATGAAAATATATTTTCTGCGATAGAGTGCTTTTATTTCATCAAAAAAAAGATCACCCTGTTTTGCCTTATAGGATTGCCACTCCTCTGAAAGGTATATTTCATATAGCTTTTCTAGGTTAGCATCTTTTTTTTCTTTTAGCAAAAGCTCAGATTGCTCGTCTAAATCAAAAAAAGGATCTAAAGCTAACGTCCTGCCTTTTAAAAGCATATAAGATTTTTTCCCAACCAGCTTATAGCTTATATTTTGCAAAAATTCCAAATCAACAATGAAATCCCAAATTTGTTCATTCGCTTCCAAAAGATCACTAGACGATATCAAATAAGAACCACAAGAAGCCATTTCATAAAAAGAGCAAAGTCTGGAAATTCTGTCTTGGGCATTTTCGCTTTTGATGCTAGGATATTTCATTAAAGGATTTAAAATATGAGAAACAAAAGTGGGGGTTTCCAAAATTTTACGAAAAAGCTTCAGCCAGCTCCATGGGTCTTGTGGCATAGAAAGAGAAAAAAGGCTATAAAAAGCTTGTCTATTTTTAGGGCAATATTGAATGTACTCCAGGATAGCGAGCTTTCCTATCCAGGAAATGAGATTTCCAAAAAGTTGCTCGATAGCCTGCATCTTTTCTAAGGGCAAGCTATCTTCTTTGACTTGCTTTATAAGATCTTGCAAAAAATTAGGGAAAAAATCCGTATTCATAGGTATCATGCCTTGATCATAATGTGTGGCTGGAACGTAAAACTATTCGCTTTCCTGTGCTTCGGATGGCTGCGCAGCAACTACTGCATGCCTAAAGATAAGAATATTGCTTTTAGGGGTAGCCGAAAGAGACAATTTTATATCATACTTAGTAAACCACTTGATTGTGCCAGAAAAGGTCTCGCCCTCTCTAAGCATAAGGCTGATTTTACCTTCTTCTTTTAACAAATCATCTGGGATTTCGTATCTTTCGTAAGGATTAGAGCTAGGGGGAATGGGCTCTTTTTGTAATTTTGGGCTGACCTTCATCAAAGACAATGCTCTTTCTGCATAAGCCAGGCGGCAGAAAAATTTTAAAGAAATTTTAGGGCATATATGAATAGCATTCTGTTTATCTTTTATTTTGATTTCATAAGGGCTATATCCGATCACAATTCCTGACAGAGATTCATGCCCAAGCCTGGATAGAAAAATAGCAATCTTTTTTGTTTTCAATTTTTGCAGGTAGTTCGCTAAAGGCTGGTTTTCCTCTTGATGTTCTTTCAGATAGTTTTTATACCATTCTTTCCTTTTTTCTCTATTTTGATCCTTATTTTTAATAAATTCTTCTACATTGATCTTGTTATCAACAATCATGTAGCAAGTACTCAGTGCTAAATCAGGATACTGCTTTTTGATTTCTTGTGCTTTTTGATCTCTCTCTTTTTTTTGTTCTTGCTTGGCAAAGTATTCTTCCAAAGTGAATTTTTTATCTAAAATCATTTTAGCAATATGCAAAGGTATATTCGATTGAGCTGCAAATTCCTGAGCTTCTTTGTTTTTCTCCATTTTGGAAATTTTTTGATCTCTATACTCTTTCAGAGAAAATGCTCCACGAAGTACCTGAAGTGATGTTTCCAGAGATAGGCTGTTTTGCAAAGAAAATGCTGCAATCTTCTCCTGAAGCTTTTTGTACATTTCCTGTTTGCTTTTTTTTTCAATTTGTTTTTTTTGCCACATTTCCAGAGGAAGAGTTCCTGCTGCTATTTGTAAAGCAATGGCTTCTTCCATTCCATATTGCGATGCAAGAGCCATTGCCTTTTTCCGCAAAGGGCTTGGTTCAAATTTGGGTTTTCCTGTTTTATTGTACTTTTTATAAGGAGTCTTGGGCCGATTTTGATCCATATCCATTCTTATCTATCCTGAAATAACAAAATATTAAATGATACTGCATTAAGCAGCCACTAACAACAACAGATAGCAAAAAATCTATAAAAAATTTTATTTGGGAAAAAATTTTTGCAAAAATTTCCTTCTATCTTTTTTGACCACATACAATGCGAGAATAGGTTTTCTTTAAGGCAAAAAATACTGCGACTATGCCTATACCCCAGGCTAGATATTCTAGCCTTTGCTGGAGTTCCAACTGAAAAATCTTTTCTTCCATCTCTTTACTTTCCTTTGTATTTCCTGTACATTTTAGAATCAGCATTTTTTTTTGATAGTATTCTTTAGCTTTTTCCCTTTTTCCTTGAAGAATAGCTGCCTTAGCCAGATCACACAGAGCATCTAAAACAACGCTTGTGTTGTTTCTCTTATTGGCGATTCCTAGTTTTTCTTCAAGGTAAAGCTGTGTTTTCTGGTATTCTCCCATTGCTGTGTTGATATTTGCAAGAAGATCTAAGCTAGACATCAAGTCATATTCATTCTTTAGATCGCGTGCAAGATGAGAACTTTGCTCAAGGTATTTGACCGCCTTTTTATATTCTTTTTCGATGTATGCAATATGCCCAAGGTTGCTAAGAGCATCAGCCTGTTTTTTTTTATCTTCAAGCAAAAAATAGATTTCAAGGCTTCTTTCAAAGCATTCTTTAGCCTGGGAATACTTGCCTTGTTCTTTTGCCAATGCGCCCATATTGCTTAATAAAAAAGCGAGAGATTCCCTATCCTGGGATTTTTGCAAAATTGTATGGGATCTTTCATAATAAGAAGAAGCGAGCGCATAGTCTTTTTTCATAAAAGAAAGCATGCCTAAAAATACCATAGTTTTAGCAATACTATAATCGTCCTGGATACGCTCAAAAGCATCCAGTGCTAAAAGAAAATGGGTTTGTGCATCCGATGTCTGTCCCTGGGTATAGAATTGTTCCCCCAACCTATTGGCGACAAAGCCAAATAAAAAATAATCGCCTATCTTTTGCAATAGAGACATGGCTTCTTTATAAAGATCTATGTTGTAAACAGCAATTTCCTTCTGGGTTTTCAGCAAAAGATATTTTTTAGGGATTTCTTCCTGAGAATCCTGGATAGCCCATTCTTGCCCTTTTGTTTTTTCAGAAATAAAAGCTTCTGAGGAAAGAGGATGGTTCTCTTTGTGCCACCTTTGGCGCATGCTTTCGTTAATTTGCGAGTTGTTCAGGCTCTCTTCATAAGAAGATTCTATAGAAAAGAGATAAATCGCATCCTGAGAAATTTTAGCCCTATAAGCAATCGTAATAGCGCGAAATGCCCTATTTTTATCATCATCCGAAAGATTCTCATAAAAATAGGCTTGTTTGAGCATCAAATTTTTACTGCAAATTTTTTTATATTGTTCTGCAATTTCTTTTGCGATATCGATATAATTCCCTGCCAGATCCAACTTTCTTTGGTTATAAAAAGACAAATAGCTTACCAACAATTTTTTGATCAGCTCTTCTGTCCAGTTAGGATATGCTTTTACTAAAAATTCTATACGCTCCCTATCTAACTTTTGGCGGGCTTTCAAGTATTCCATATAAAATTCATCTTGTGATTTGACAAAAGAACCTTTACGTTGCAAATCTTGAGAATAGCATATAATACATAAAAAAATCAAAAATAAAAAGCTTTTCCCAAAATAGAACATACTATTCCCTCTATGAGCATAAAATATAAAGAAAGTAAAGGTGGTACTATATTTTTTCTTATATGAAACTGCAAACAGCAAGCGGGTTCTATCAAACAAAAAATAGCTTTATTTGAATCGTTCGCTTCGTGTAAGCCTTCTTTCAGGAATCAAAAAAACAGGTATCCCCA
>JABWCH010000521.1 GCA_013359215.1 Candidatus Brocadiia bacterium
GGTTTTTTCTCTACGCCTAAAAAAACCGTAGTGAAAAAAGGTAATAAGACTGAGATTTACGAAGGTTCACCTGGTTTTTTCTCTACGCCTAAAAAAACCATAGTGAAAAGAGGCAATAATACTGAGATTTATGAAGGTTCACCTGGTTTTTTCTCTACGCCTAAAAAAACTATAAAAAAGAGAAAGTGAGTGCTGCTGCTTAACTCTCTAAGCATAATCCATGGCACCCTAATAAAGCAGTACCATGTCTAAAATGTGGAAAATTTCCGTCTAAAATTTTAGGAATTGGTTGTCAGGATGCAATATGTGAAAATTGTGTTGTGTGAAATTCTGTTGATACCAGTAAGTAAAAAATGGTCGTTACCTAACAAACCGCTCAACATGCATTTGCTTCGCTTGCCAGTTAGCGGCGAGTTAGGTTTCTTATGAAGATATTATGCATACTTGGCCTCCATATATGAAATGGCTGCGTTTGTAAACAATGTAATACTAAACAGAACTCTCTGAAAAGCTGATTTGCTATTTAAAACGATTGAAGTAACATAATATTAAAAATAGAATAGAGTTATAATATATGGAATATATGGAATATATTAATATAGAAATAGAAAAAGCTCTTTGTAATAAAAAAGACACAAAAGAAGAACAAGAGAAGATAAAAAAATTTATTGTCAATGAACCACTTGAAGCGATAAAAGAAGCCATTTATCGGAAGATTAAGGAATTTATTTCTGCCAATAAATTTACAATGAAACAAATTAAAGATAAAGATAAATTTGACCAGACACTGTTTGGATATGCCTATCAAGTTGCCTCTACTTTTATAAAAGCAGAATATATCAAATTTAGTTTTTTTCCAGATATTAGGAAAGTAGGAATTCCTAATGATGGACAAGTTGTTATTCAATCTATTTTCCCTCCTGACATTCATAAAGCTATATTGGAAGCATATAAGAAAGAAAATTGGTCAGACACTTTTTTTAAAGAAAAGAATGGTCAGACACCTCCGTAAGCATTGTCGGTGAGAATTAACTTATTAATCGGCTTAGTAAATATTTTTTTGAGGCTAGGGACGCATGCCCCAAAGAGTCGGATACTCTGACCGACCTGCCTCTTTTTTATTCAGAGTTACCTTAACAGAGGAGGTATAACATGATAGATAATAATTCATTAACTGCTGACTATTTTAGTAAAATTCAAATTTTAGGAACTGAGATAGATGGTTATGTTCTTTCCAATGGCACAGCTTGTTTAGGTGAACGAGGAACAGCACGTTTTCTTGGTTTTAGTACACATTCAGTCTTGGACCGCCTGGCCTCAAACTTATGGGCAAAAGAGCTAGAACCTTTTATTCCCAAGGATTTTAGCTGGTCTCAAACTTTAGTAAAAGTTACAGCAAATTGCCCAAATAAAGGCTCAAATATTTCTGTTTATAATGTCAAAACAATAAATGCTATTGCAAGAGCGTATTCAAGAGCATATCTTCAAGGAAAATTACGAAAAAATCAAATTCATATTGGTGTACATTGTGCTACCCTCAGAGATGCAGTAGCTGATGTTGGTTTAGAGCAAATGATCTATGATTCTTGTGGTTATAAACCCAAAGAATCTTTTTCTCAGAGAGTTGAATCTAGCTATCTAAATGCTATAGATATTATTCAAGAGCTAGGTTTTACTTGTTCATTGCCTAACGATATTGCTACCAAAAAAGACATTCTGAAATTTTTAAAAATTCCTCAATCTACTTTGAACAGTTTCCTTCGTAAACATAAAGATGAGATAAAACCTATTATTCTTGAAACCAATTTGATACATGCAATAAGCTCTAAAGCTCATAAAATGTATGGCTATTCTTTAGATGATATTGTCAAGATTACTTTAGGGATGGATACAGAAAGAGGAATAGAAGTAAAAAGAAAACTTTTTGGACATATAGGCACTTTTATAAAAACAAAAATCAAAGGTGAAATCGAATGGAGAGAAATTCTTTCCAAAGTTTTTGAAGGGCTTGATCTGCATTACAATTACACTATTGGAAACTACCGAGTAGATTTCTTTATTCCTGATTTTTTTGGTTTTGGTTTGTGTTTAGAATGCAATGGCTATTGCCATCGTTCTTATGATCCACAAGAAGAAGACAATCGGGAAAAATTTATCACGGAACGCTATGCTTTGGTTCGCTTTCATCATAAAATAAGTCTTGAGAATTTGATCAATGGTATTCTTAAGGCAAAGCCTAAAAAGGTTTCTACTTTATACGATATTGAACAGCTTGTTTGGTAGTTTTTTTGTAGCTTTCTATTGTTGGAAGGCTTAATTTTATTCGTTTTAGAGCCATATCGTTTATGGTTCTTACATGAAACTTCAGACAGCATAAGGGTTTCGCTATATTAAAATTTTTTTAAAAAACATCCATAATCTTGCGCTATAAATAAAAAAGGAAGTCTTAC
>JABWCH010000128.1 GCA_013359215.1 Candidatus Brocadiia bacterium
AGAGGATTATTCCGTTGTGGCCTACTTGAGGACTTTATGCCTGGAAACGCAAAAAACGCCCTGCATTGATGGTGCGAGCGTTCTTCTGTTGATACCCCGTACGGGACTCGAACCCGTGTCGTTGGACTGAGAACCCAATGTCCTGGGCCGCTAGACGAACGGGGCGTTCATTTAATTATGGCAATTAGTATATCTTTTTTAGATACGATTGTCAAGAAAAAAATAAAAAATAAAATTTATCCTTGACAAAACATTTTTGTTATTGTATATTAAAGATAATAAGATCTTTTTATCTTAATTCAAAATTGCAAACTTATAATTTTCATAAAAGTGATAAAAAATACCTATTTCTTTTCTATCCCAAGGGTGAAGAAAGGCATCCTGTGAGAAAAAATCTAAAGTACAATGATTCTTTCTTACAAAAACTTTATTATGAGTATGTTTTGCTTCCAATGTGAGCAGTCAGCCAAAGGTACTGGTTGTGTTTCTTTCGGAGTTTGTGGAAAAGATCCTGAAACAGCAGCTTTGCAAGATCTTATTATTCATGGAGTAAAACAAATGGGCGTTTATGCTCATGCTTTGCGTTCTATGAATATAAAAGATGCAAATATGGATCGTTTTATGCTGGAATGTCTCTTTACGACTGTTACCAATGTTAATTTTGACCAGCAACGCCTCCAAAAAGTTCTGCTAAAGCTCGATGATTTCCTTAAAAAAGCTAAAGCAGAGTATGAAAAAGAATGTGCTAAAAAGGGAAAAAAAGTTGAAATTTCTCTGCCTCTATGGGAAGCAGCCAGAGATTTGAACGGATTAATCAGACAAGGGGAAGGCGTTTGTATTGAAAAGCGGATGCAGAGATTGGGGCAGGATATTGCAGGTCTGGAAGAGCTTTTGGTTTACGGACTAAAAGGAACAGCAGCTTATGCAGACCATGCGTATATCTTGGGTGTTGAAGATGATAAAGTCTATGAATATTTTTACGAAGCACTTGCTTTGTTGGCAAAAGAAGTAACAACAGTGGATGAACTTTTACCAGCAGTTTTGCGATGTGGTGAAGTGAATTTAAGAGTAATGGAAATGCTGGACCAAGGAAATACAAAAGCTTATGGTCATCCTGTTCCTACTGCTGTCAGAGTAGAGCCTGTGAAAGGAAAAGCAATCCTGGTATCTGGGCATGAACTAAAAGATCTGGAAGAGCTTTTAAAGCAGACAGAAGGAAAAGGCATTCATATTTATACACATGGTGAAATGCTTCCTGCTCATGGTTATCCTGAATTAAAAAAATACAAACACCTGGTAGGCAACTATGGTGGAGCATGGCAAGATCAAAGACAAGAATTCGATAGTTTCCCTGGTGCTATTCTGATGACGACCAACTGCATCCAAAAACCCAAAGACACTTACAAAGCAAGAATTTTCACAAGTGGTCTAGTTGCCTGGCCAGGAGTGGCTCATATTGAAAACCGCAATTTCCAGCCAGTCATTGAAGCTGCTTTGCAATCCGAAGGATTTAAAGAAGATGCTCCTGAAAAAAACATCCTCGTGGGCTTTGGTCATAATGCAGTCATGAGCGTAGCAGGCCAGGTAATCGAGGCAGTAAAAAGTGGAGCCATCAAACATTTCTTCTTGATTGGTGGATGTGATGGCGCAAAGCCTGGCAGAAATTATTATACAGAAATGGCACAGGCTGTTCCTGATGATTGCGTTATCTTAACTCTGGCTTGCGGAAAATACCGTTTCAATAAACTGGATTTCGGTACTATTGGCGGAATTCCCAGACTTCTCGATATAGGCCAGTGCAACGATGCTTATTCTGCAATCCAGATTGCCGTAGCTCTAGCAAATGCTTTCAATACCAATGTCAACCAATTGCCTCTTTCTTTTGTACTTTCTTGGTATGAACAAAAAGCAGTTTGTATTCTTCTAACTCTTTTGCATTTAGGAATCAAAAATATGCGCCTTGGACCTAGCCTGCCTGCTTTTGTTTCTCCTAATGTTCTAAAAGTTTTAGTAGAAAAATTCAACATTATGCCCATTTCTACAGTAGAACAAGATCTGAAAGCCATGCTCGGCAGATAATATATAGAAATACAAATAAAAAGCGTGGAAAAGAAATAGAAATATTTTTTTCCACGCTTTTTTATTTTTGGCGTAACCTATTTAAAAATCGCTATATAAAAATTTTTAAATAAAGCGTTGCTTCAATGCGACAAGATAAAAAAAACATAGCATATTGCGCCAAGCGATATAGCAGAAATGGCTTTTCCCAGAAGGTCGTACCAGGGATGATGGTAGGCGATTTCCAGGAGGTGTTTTCCCTGGGGCAGGGGGATAGCTAACATTCCTGCTTGAGCAAGGTATGAAGGGATATTTTTTTCTCCTATTCGTGCTTTGATATTGGGGTGGTAGCGCAAAGAAGGGAAAAAAAAGCCTTTTTCTTTCATGTTTATTTCCCAAAGAATGCTTTGCGTCTTCTTCTGGATCATGGTGGCGGTATTGGAAGGTAAAGAAGAAGGAGTGAAAAGGGTTTCCAGGATCTTGGGATAGTCTGCTCTGTCAAAAGCGAGTGTGGCATCAAAGTCTTTTTCTTCCCCTTCGTAACAAAAACAGGCCAGATGAGGGTTAAACAAAGGGTGGTGGCTGATTTGAGAATTAAAGAAAGCAGCATTTCCTTTGCCTTTGAGAAGGATGGTTTTTCTGGGAAAAAAATACGATGTTGAAAGCGGATTTTCATATAAAACAGATGTTGATGACTCATGGATTTTTTTTAGCCAGGGAGTTTGTGCAAATTCAGACACAGAGGTTTTATAGTATCCAAGGTTTATGGCAAGAAACCTTATGTCCATAAGCGCAAGCCGATAGGAAAGTGCCATTCCTGAGTATAAAACAAAAGGCGGAGCAGGTGATCCCAGCAAGAAAGGCTTATTGCTTTGGCCCAGTTGAATTTGGACTTCCAGATGGCTTTTGCCTTCGTGTGGTTCTAGCGGGAAGCTAATGAAAAAGGTTTTTCCTGAAAGGCTTGTTTGTGCTTTTTCCATTTTTTTGCCATTTTGGAAAACATACACCTCTGAGGCGGGGGGAATTTGCATGGGAAAGCAAACCATGGCTGCGTATTTTCCTAATGGAACTTGGAGAGTGGTCTGGATTTTCGTCAGCCCTTTCCAGCCAGGCCGTGTGCGGAATACCATTGGATTTTCAAAGGCAATATGTTGGGGGTCATACTTAAAGGCTTCTTTCTGGAAGCCATAGCAAGAATGGAAATTGGAATATTCCAGAGGATATTGAAAAAGAGCGTCTGGCAGTTCCTGGAAAAGCATTTTTTCAAAAGAAATAGCTTCGTGCCATACTGTGGAATTTTCCAGGGAAACAGGGCTAGGCATTTGTGCATAGATAGCGTTAGCATAAAGATTTACCATGGGCAATTCCAGGCATCTTCCCAGGTTTTTGCCATTTTTTTTTAGATGATCGTAACTGTCAAGAACATAGGGAATTTTAGCTATGGCAAAAGCTTCCTGTTTATGGCTTTGAGGTCTATAGCAGACTTCAGGATAGGTATTTTTTTTCTGAATCAAACTCAAAAAATCATACACAATCAAAAAAGCAAAAAGGAAAAAAATGGCCTCTGGGTATTGGATTTTTTTGCTTTTGAGAAAAAGATAGATAGCATAAGAACCCAAAGCAGACAAAAGGCAAAGAATAAAATATAGAATTCCTAAGTATCTGCAAGTAAGGAAGATTTGGTGTCCCATAGAATGGAAAAGCTTATGGCGTATTCCTTCCCAAAAAATCATCACAAGAACCATGCCCATACAAGCCAAAAGGCGTAAAGCGATACATCCCAAAGAACGATCCAGCCAGAAAAGGAAAGGAGAAAAGGCAACCAAAAGCAATACTAAAATGCCACAGTAGGCTGAATTAACGCCTGTTTGATTTGCCAGCATAGATCCGCCCTTTTGCGCGTCTGTCTGGTGGTTTCCAAACCAGGCTTCACGATCCCAAAATTCTTGTATATGCTTGAAAGGAAGCCGATGAGAAAGGGAGATCTCCGACTGTTGGTCTTGGAGAATTCTGGATTGTCCATAGTAGTCCTTTTCTACAATAGCAGGAATAAAGTACCAGGCGCAAATTCCCAAGAAAACCATGCAGGAAACACGGCTTCTTTTTAGTGAAGAAAGCAAAAGGGAAAATCTTTTTTCTTGACAACAACCCCAAAAAATTTCCAAACACCAATAACAAAATAGCAATAGTATCAGAAAAAAGAAAACCCCAGGATGCCCTAAAAAACAGCAAGATAAGCTGATCCCAAAAAGGCACTGCTCTTTTTTTGTTAAAGGTTGCCTGAGCAAAAGAAGAAACAAAGAAAAGCAAAGAGGATAAAAAGACATAGCAAAGGCCCTGGGGATAGCCCCTACGTGAATCATCTCTCCTAATCTTTGCCAGCCAAAGAGATAAGCAACTGTAGCAATGAGAACTGCACCAGGAGATGGTATCCATTTTTTTAAAGCATAGTAGCAAACCATTCCTGTGAAGATGTTTAAAAAAATGCAAAAGATTCGGCCTGTGTAGATTATGGTTTCTGTATCAGACAAAAAGAACGCCTTTTGCAAGAGCAAGCCTAGCAAGGCCATAATCTGTATGGAAAGCATGGCCTGGTAGCGAATAAATGTCTCGCCGCATCCATAGAAAAAATTCCAGGAAGGCAGAAATTCTCCTTCCTGAAACGCTTCTTTCATGACATGGATTTCCGAAAGGTGGGTGAAATAGTCAAGACCCAGAATAAAAGGTGTTCCCAAAAAATACCACCAGCTCGCCAGAAGAGAGAAAAAAAGAACTATCCCCATAAATAGTAGCGATTGCTTTTTCATATTTCCTTAGCCTTTTGCTTGAGGCAAGAGTCCATTTTCTAGTAGAAATGCAAAAAAAGGATGTTCCATGATTGCCTTAGAAGGGGAAAAGGAAAGGTTCAGACCACATTCTTCACATTCTTCTACGCCATCGTTTTCTGTACCACATGCAGGGCATTCGCCGCTAAAGGATTGTTCCTGGTTCTTTCCAAATCCAAAGTATTCCAGGATGTCTTGTATGGCATCATCGAAATTTCGTTCATGAACCAGAAATATATGCCTTTCGTAATAGTTATCCCATTCTGGATGGCTGTAAACTGTGCATTTCTTTTGGAAAATATAGCCTTTATTCTTGAAAGTCTCTTCTATTTCCATAGATTCTTCTGCTTCAAACCATTCTATTTTTTTTAGCTCTAATTCCACAACATGATTCTTTTGCCCTGAAGGAATATAGATATCGCTTAGAATTTCTCTTTCGCTTTCTGCTAGTGCCTGCCTGAGCTTTTTGAGCAAATCTTTGTCTTTTTCTTTTTGAAAGACTTTTTCCACAGCCAGATAAGCTTCTTGCGTTTGGATGCCTATTTTCTGGATCAGACTTGCTATACGAAAGCGAAAAGACCATTCCTTTCCATCTAAAAGGGGTAGCAAATAGGGAACTACATCCTTGCCTAATTTAACCAGCATTTCAGATGCTTGTAATCCCAGGTCGAGATTTTGGTCTTGGAGTTGAGAAATCAAAAATAGAATTTTTTTTTCTTCTGCTGACATACGATTTATCCTCTATTTCCATGTAAATACAAGATCTTGATAATTTTTATAATATTCACGGGCTTTTTCTAGGTCTCCACTCTTTTTCGCAAGCTGAGCCAACTCCAGATATATTTCACCAAAAGAATGAAGAAGAAGCGATAGTCTTTTAGGAAATAAAAATTTAGGGTTTTTTTGGCGTGCTAGAAGCAAAAGCTCCTCAGAAAATGTAGATTTTAAGCATTTTTCCAAAATCAAGGAAGCTTCCTGAATATTGTTCTGCCTGCTTTGAACACGAGATATTTCCAATGCTGTTGTATTTCCTAATATATAATCGGCAGAATGAACAGGTTCTTTTAGGCGTGGAGTTAACCAGCAAGAAACAGTATTTAAAAGAACTAAAAATATAAAAATACTAATGCCTGTTTTGTATTGCTTTGTCCAGATTTTTTTGGCGAAAAAAATTATAGTATACGCAGCAAAGGGAAACATCGCTATCACAAAAGGAGTTTTAAACCGAGAAAGACAATAAAAAAAAGATAAAATAAATATATTTAAAAATAAAAAAGAATATAATATATGATATTTTCTAAAAAATTGAAAATTCAATACCATCCCAACCAAGAAGAAACTCATAAATACAGAAAAAGTAACTTGAAAATAAGAAAGCGTATAAGAATATAGCGCACCATAGTAATAATTGATATTGTTAGGAATTTCATCAGCATTCCATAGCACGAGAAATTTTTTGCCCAAAAGAACAATATAGCTTACCCAGGATGGGTGCAATTCTAGCGTATGATAAATCGAGGGCAAGAGTTTGCCTTCTGACTTCTTTAATACCTTGCTGGAATTCACTATATCTTCTTGTGCCATATTCCATCCTAAATCTGGCTGGTAATCAGGATGGTTGGATGCAATAAAAGTAATTTCACCAACACTGGACATCTGCCATATAGGAACTCCTACAAACGCATTTCTCGCTATAGCGGGGGAAACAGCAAGAAATACTCCTGCCAGAAAAACAAGGGCAGTTCTGCGGGAGTGCCAGCAAAAAGGGATAAAAAAAGCGAGCAAAAAGGGCATAAAAGTCATCGCCAGCAGCAAAGAGAGCCCAGAAACAAATCCTGAATAAAAGCAATTTCGCTTTGTTGGTTTTTCCCATGCTAGAGTCATAAGCCAGAGAGACAATATATTGAAAAAAGTATGAAAAGATGTCCGCAACAAAGATGTCTCATAAAATAGAAAAGGCCCATACATCATAGCAAGAATGGACGATAAAAGCGCGGTTAAGGGATCAAAATATTTTTGTGCAAGCAAAAAAAGAATCGCAATAGACATTGAGCCCAAGACCATCTGCAAATAATAAATAACCTTTTGCGAATCTGAACCCAAAAGCCAATATATAGAGGCAATAGAGTAAGCGTATAAAGGCTCTTGGTGGAATCTTTTCCCTTGATACCATCTATTCCAAAGCTCTTTTCCTTGCTCATCAGAAATATATGACGATTCTAGCGCAACCTGGGCTATTCTTCTATGCCAGTAATGATACGGATGAAAGCTTTCGTTTGTCAGCCAGTCTCCTTGCGATATTCTGGTTGCCCAAACATGAAAGAAATGCATATCTCTTTCTTCCCATCGATGCGATTCCAATAAAGGGCTTTTTCTTACTTCCAGATAATACACAATTCGTATTGCCATAGAAAGTAAGAAGAGTGCCAGAAAGATTTTTTTGCTGTTTTTTTCTATGTATTCATGAAATCTGTTTTGCATATTTTCCTGCTTATTCCAGCTTATTGCTTACGAATCTGGATATGCCACTCAGACCCGCAGTGGATATGGTGGCGTTTGGCAAAATTGTCCATATTGAGGGCTATAGCAACTTGCCACAAGCTGTTGAGATACAAAAGAGGCTGGCCTACAGGGACATCACCAAAGCTGCGGGCATAAGGAATTTTCCCTTGATATATAATTTTATCCTTTTGGTATATAGATATTTCTAATAGCTCTCCATGCCTGGCTTCTAGCTTTTCGAAAACAGAAAGAGGGATATTTGTCCATATATTTCCATAAGCAGAATCAAGAACAGGGATTGTGCCATAAAGGGCTTTTTCTCTATATTCTGCTTTGGTATAGGGAATTTTGTAAATGGATTGGCCTAAAGAGGGGCCAACTTCAGACCAAGATATTTTGCCACTAGCCAACCTTGCCCCTGTGTAAACATAGATGTCTCTTCCATGGAAAGTATGGGATGTTTCTGATCCAGGAAGACGGTTGGCTTTTTCGTCGATTTCTCGGACTTCTTGTATACCAAGAACTTCAGAAACCAAAGTCACCGTTCCATTATCAGGAGTTACAATGTAGTGCCCTGTTTTAGTTAACAGAACTATAGATTTCCGCTCCGTTCCAACACCAGGGTCTACAACGCTTACAAAAACTGTTCCTGCTGGCCAGTATGGAGCTGTTTGCCATAAACGATAGGCTGCTTCCCATATTTCAAAAGCCGTTATATCGTGAGTAAGATCAAAAATAGGCAAAGTGCGATCTACACCAAACGCAACGCCTTTCATTGCAGCAACTGCACCATCCTGAGTTCCAAAGTCGGTTTGTAAAACCAAGGCATTCTGAGCTAAAAGAGATACTGTAAAAAATAGCATAAGGTAAGAAAAAAATTTCATAGAAATTTTCCTTTCAATTGTTCTGAAAAGTTTGCAGCCATGAATCTATGGTTTTGCTGGCTTCATATAGCTCTTTATGCTTTTCAAAGAACATACTTTTTTCATGCTCTGTGGAAGCTTTTTGGTAAGAACCAAGGTACTTTTGTGCGAGCTGAGCCAGCTTTTGTGATAGCTCATTCAGAAAAATACGCAATTTAAGCCAAAGCTCATAGTCACTGTATCTGGCATTTTTATCCATATTGCCTTTTTCGGACAATATTTTAATATGCTCTTGGATTCTTTTTAAAACAATAGAGTTTATATCCTCTGGATTTAGCACAAAAAGGTTGTTGGCGATAAACGCCCTTGCTTTTCCTACATCTTCTGATAACTGCTTCTGTAGTATATCTAGCCTTTTTTTCCTGTCTTGCAAGTCTTTATATTCTTGCTCATAAAAGCCTTTAGGCCAGGTTTTTTCTGCCTGAAGCAAACTGGTACGCGCTTTTTCATACTCTATTTTGGCAATACAAGAATCCGCTTCTTCTACGAGTTTGCAGGCGGAAATATATTCTTCTTTGACCTTGGTTTTAAACAAAGCCTCTTCATAGATTTTTTCTACTTCTTCCAGCATTTTATGAAGGGCTGCTTTACCTTCCCCTTCCATTTCCTGAGAATGCTGCCTGGCAAGCTTGAGTGCTAGAAGAGCTTTGTTTAATTCTCTGCTGGCTATATACTCTTTTACCTGTTCTAATCTCATATTGATTAACGTTCTTAAGGCTTCGTTTTTCTCTGTTTTTGTTTCTTCCGAGAGAATTTTTTTTGCATTTTCCTTTAAAGGCTGCCAGTCTTGTACGGATATTTTCTCTACGGTTTCACAAGGCTGAACCACCAAGAGCTTACGCATAAAATCAAAATAAATTCCTTCAATATTTTTAGCAATTAAAAGATATAAAGGTTTTCTATGATTGTCCTTTAAAAAAAATTCCCCTGATGAATCCGTTGTTCCAAGGTAATGCTCTAAGTTGTTGGAAAAAAATTCATGGTGTACAAAAATAGAAAATCCTGGCTGGGCTTCTCCCCTGATATTGACCAATTGGAATTTCTGAGTCCCACCTGGAAAGCAAATCTTTCTAATTTTTAGACCATTTTGTGGTGGTCTTGAACCTATAAATTCCCCAGATCCAGATAGTATATTTCCTTCTACAATCCTATCGATTCGCACCAGCGAGTCAGGCCAAAGCCTTTCTTGGTTAAAAACCCAGAAATAGCTTCCTGGGTCTATTTTGGCTTTCTGGTTTCCTTGAAAATTACGGAAAGCAATTGTGACTTTTTTCCCTTCGCTTTCTATAATATAGCCTTCTAATCCAAGCAAAATAAAAAAATTCTGGCATAAAAGCTCTATAGCGTGGGAAGAAGAAATAAAGTCTAAAGATAGGGATGGACTTATTCTGCCATTTAAAAAATGCAGTGATCTCATCTGGATCTTTTTTTCTGCAAGAGAAACACAAACAGCCAATGCTATTTCCTGCCCTTTGTTTTTTTCAAAAAAAGCAGAGCCTAAGTCTTCTTTTAAATCTTTAGCTTGGAGAATGGCTTGTGCCAGATGTTTTTCCTGAGAAAACTGGATAGAAAAAAATTTCGATTCTTTTCCTAAAAAATCCGCGAGCTTGCATTGTAAAGTATATCCAAGCATCCGATGGTGCGGAGTGTCTAAAAAGCTACAATACAAAACAATTCTGTAGGCTTCCTGGATATTGATCCCCGCATCCTGTATCTTTTGTTCCATGCTAACCACAGAAGAACTTTGTTTTTTTTCTTCTGCTATGGTTTTCTCTACGATTTTCTCTTCTTGATTTTCTTCCTTGTTTTTTACAGGATTCCTGTCACAACTGAAAAAGAAAAAAGAAAAGCAAAAAAACAAAATCCAACAAGAGAAGCTTTTATTCTCACGATGTTTCATGTTTTTTTCTCCTGCGGTGCTATTTTTATAGTTCCATCATATATTGTGGATTGCCCATTCTGTAACTAGTTTGATATTTTATTTTTTTTTTTTACCTTTGCGAGAAAAATTTTTGATTTATCTACATTGTGCTAATATAATACTGGGAGAATGTTAGTTTGACTTTGAAAATAAAGATATAAAAGTTTTTAAAGGGGGTTTGCTGGAAAATTTTTACAAAAATTTTCCCTCAAATAAAAACTTCTTTGTGTAACTCCTATTAAATAAGGCACTTGGAAAGGACAAAAAATTGCATTTATCCATAATTTTTTATAAACCTTCTGGCTGGCTTTTGATGCTTCTTCTCCTTTTACAAGAATTTGCCGTACCTCAACAGCATTCCAGACGGACACCTGTTGTCGAGGTTGTTGAAAAAGTAGGCCCTGCTATTGTCAATATAAGCACAGAGCAGCTAGCGAAAAACCCTCAACCTACAGATATAGAAGATTTTTTTAATGATTTTTTTGAATCCTACCGCCCCCCTGTTGTTTTAAAAACCCATAGCCTTGGCTCTGGTGTATTAGTCGATAGAGAGGGCTTTATTATCACAAACCACCATGTAGTGCAGCGTGCTTCTAAAATTAGCGTTTTTTTAGCCGACAAAAGCAAATATGAAGCACAGATTCTGGCTAGCGATGAAAAAAACGATTTAGCCCTTCTGAAAATCAATCCTAGAGAAGGTTTGCCATACATCAAGATGGGAATTTCTTCTGATATTATGATAGGGGAAAGCGTTATCACTTTGGGAAATCCTTTTGGTTTACAAAATACTGTGACAACTGGTGTTATCAGTGCAACAGATCGCTCTATCGGTGCAAGAGGAGAAGTCCATTTCCACGATTTTTTGCAGACAGATGCTCCTATTAACCCAGGGAATTCAGGCGGTGCTTTGCTGAATATCAATGGAGAATTGATTGGAATCAATGTCGCCATTTTTTCTAAAGGCCAGGGTTTGGGTTTTGCAATTCCCGTAAACCGCATGAGGAGAATGCTTGGGGTTCTCTTAGATCCCATCAAGCTAAAAAAACAATGGGTTGGAATAGATTTAGAAGAAAGGGAAAGCAATTCAGTAGTCTGGACTGTGAGAGTTCTCAAAGTTTTCGAAAATTCGCCTGCTGACAGGGCAGGGATCTCGCAAGGAGATGTCATCAAAAAAATCGATGGAATTCCCCTGGAATGTTTGTTCGATTTTAACAAAAAAATTTATCTTAAAGATGTTGGCGATACAGTTTCGTTAGAGCTTCTTTCTGGGCATCGAATAAAGACAATGAACCTTAAAATCGCGAATGCTCAGCCAGGCAAGGTTGAAGAAAACATATTCTGGGATCAAATTGGAATTCTTCCTTTGCAAGTACAGGGAGGCGTTTTAGTAAGAAAGGTAAAAGCCTCTAGCTCTGCTGCAAGAATTGGAATACAGGCAGGAGATATTCTGGTTTCTATGGAAGATTTCCCCATCCGAACTTTAGATGAGCTTTTGTATGTATTGAACACAAAAGGAAAAAGGGAATCTTTCAATATTGTCATCATGAGAGAGGGAAGAAAGCTCGGCGGGAATATCATGAAGGAATAAAAATGTTTTTTTCCAGGAAGTTAAGATTTTATTTTACAAAGAGTGAAAGAAATGAAAAAAATATCGGGATTTGTTTGGTTATTTATTATTTATAGTGCTGTTTTAATTTTTATGGAATTTATGGGTTCTTCGAGAGTATCTTCTGATGTCTGTAGCCGCATAAACTCATCTATTTCCTTTTATGCAATAAATAGCACAATATGCTATTTTTTACTATGGTCTAGCTCTCTTCTCCTTTTGCTTTGCACTCAATACACTTCGATTACGAGCCAGGAAAAAAGCTTTTTCTACACACAGATGGCATTTTTCTTTTTTCTGGGAATCTGCGAAAGATTCCTGGGCTATCAAAAAGCATCAGAGCTTTTTTCTATCCATCCTATTTTTTTAGTTTGCTCTGTCTTGGCTTTACAGGGCTTTCTCATCATGATTTTAACACCAGAAAATTTTTCTTATGATTCTAAAATTTGCCTTCATAGAGCTTTTTTTATGATTTTTTTTATGATTATCTTGGATACGCTTGATTCTGTAGCAAAAGAATATGTTCCTATCAATCCTCTTTTCCCTCATTTATGCAAAACTTGGTTTTGTATATATTTATTTGCATTTTCATGGAACATACTAGAAGCCAAGATGCAGTTGCCAAAGAACGGACATCGGCTTACAAACCAAATTGTCACAAAAAGAACCATGCGCGAACATGGAGAAAGTTAGGGCTAGTTTTAGGCGGCTTCTACCGTAAACACTTAGCCCCAAAAAACAGACAGACTTTTTAAAGGAGTATTTTATGGTAAAATTTCTTATGCTTCTCTCATTTGTTTTTAGCCTATATGCCTATGCTGTTCCGATTCAACCTGCTTATTACAACATGCAAAATGGCGAGACGGGTTCTTATCTATATTGGGATGAAACCTATACAGGAAGCGGGAACAAATCTGCATCTTTAAGCTGGCTAACAGGAGGGCTTGGCGATTTGACCAATGGTGTTCTAGCTACCAACAACTGGAATGTAGATGAAGCTCAAGTAGGCAGTGGGCCATACGTTGGCTGGTATAGCATCACTCCAGTAATCACTTTTCACTTTGCTGGGCCTGTAAGCATCAATAAGATTCGCATCCATGCAGACCATTCTAATGGATCAGGCGGTGTCAGCCTGCCAGGCTCCATTCAAGTGGCTGCATCAGGCTTTGATCAGACTTTTGCCGTGACAAACACCACAGGAGACTATGCCCCTAGATGGATCGACCTGCAAGGATTCCTTCTGAACAATATTCAAAGCCTTTCTATAACCATCTACGATGGCGCAGCCCAGTGGGTTTTCATCAGTGAAGTAGCCTTTGAAGGCACTGTTCCAGAACCTGCATCCTGGATGATTTTGAGCATTTCTATAGGTCTGTATTTGCTGGCAAAGCACAAAAAATAGACGTTTGCTTAAAAATTTATGTCCTATCTCAGACAACCCAAAACCAAAAAAGTATGAATCACGAATGAGACGAATATGCAAATTACGCGAATGAATTTTTTATAAAAACTATTCGTGCCATTCGACCATTCGTCTTATTCGTGATAAAAATCTTTACTTTTCCCCCAAATAAAAATCTCTTTTATTATTTTGCTCTTTGCTCTTTCATACTGGGACGGCCAGGGGATGTCTTCGCCGAGTTTTTTGGCTGCATGGAGAGGCCAGTATGGGTTTCGTAGCATTTCTCTGCCAAGGGCAATGGCATCGGCTTGTTCGCAAACCAGGATTTGTTCTGCTTGATGTGGATCGGTGATAAAGCCTACTGTGCATGTAGGAATGCGGGCTTCTTTGCGGATGGCAGCAGAAAAAGGAACTTGAAAGCCTGGAGCAAAGGGGATTTTAGCATCAGGGACAGTACCGCCTGTGGAACAGTCTATGAGATCTATGCCTGCTTCTTTTAGAGCAAGGCAAAAACGAATGGATTGTTCGAGATCCCATCCGCCTTCTACCCAATCTGTTGCAGAAATGCGTGTGAAAACAGGCAGATGGGAAGGCCATACTGCTCTTACTGCTTTGGCAACAGCCAGAGGGAAACGAGTGCGGTTTTCCCAGATCCCTCCAAACTCATCATTGCGATGGTTGGTGAGAGGAGATAGAAATTCGTGCATCAAATAACCATGGGCCATGTGCAGTTCCAAGACTTTGAAGCCTGCGGACATCGCCCTTTTGGCTGCATCAGAAAATTTTTTGAGAAGGCTTTCTATTTCTGTTTTGGCGAGTTCTTTGGGAGTTGCATGGTTGGCTGAAAAAGGTACAGCACTAGGAGCAACTGGTGTCCATCCGCCTTCTTCCTGTTTTAGTGGCTTGCCGCCTTTCCATGGTGCTGCTGTGGATGCTTTTCTGCCTGCATGGGCAATTTGTATTGCAGGGATCGCCCCATTGACTTCTATAAAGGCTGCTACTTTTTGCAATTCTTTTGTCTGAATATCATTCCATATACCCAAATCTCCTGGTGAAATGCGGCCTTCGGGGCTAACTCCAGTTGCTTCTACCATAATAAGACCTGCTCCGCCAACAGCACGGCTGCCTAAATGGACGAAATGCCAATCATTGGGTATCCCGTCTACAGCGGAATATTGGCACATAGGAGATACAAAAATGCGATTGCGAACTGTTATGTCTCTTAAACACAAAGTAGAAAAAAGTTTTGTTGTCATAAAATATACCCTTCCAAGAAAAATTCATCATAAACCAAAACAGAGAACGAGTAGAAACATCGTTCAGCATTCTTTCCGACACTATGGGATTAAACCGAATCAAAGC
>JABWCH010000129.1 GCA_013359215.1 Candidatus Brocadiia bacterium
AGAAGAAAAAAAGAACTATATAATTCCTCTGCGACCTTTGCGACTCTGCGGTTAATTATTTTTTATCAATATGTTACAATAGATACAAAAACTTTTGAACACATACCTATATCCTCTTTAATTCTCCTCTAGCAAAGGCAGATTTTCCCTGGTAAGCTGCTTACGCAAGGAATTGTAAACAGGAAAAGGCAACTGCAAGAGTAAGGGTTTTGGCTCTTCTCCTAGCCATTCTACCATAGAAAGCAGTTCTTTCTCTTTCATGGCAGTGCATCCTGCTGTGGGGCTAAAGGAATTTTTGGTGAGATGGAAAAAAATGCAACTTCCTGCGCCAGAACGGATGTCTTGGGTATTGTGTTCTACCACCAAAAGCCACTGATAGAGTATGTCATTTCTTTTCATCTCTTCGTAAGAGTTCCAATCGGGTTGGGGGATTGTTGTTTTGTCCAGGATTTGATTGTAGTAAGAAGAAGCAGGGTCGTCCACACCGATATGGCAGGAAGTCATTTGCTTGTAAGGCCAGACAATATTCGATGGAGCTACTGGATTGTATCCATAAAGAATACGGCGTAAAGCAAAGAGGCCAGCAGGGGCTTTCCCATCGCCTTCTTTTTTTTCTGGCCCTTGCCTTTTTACAGGAAGTTCGATCCCTCTTCCCCATCCTAAGCCATTGCGTCCAATCAACACATTCCAGCTCATTACAACATTCCAAAGATTTGCTTTTTTTTGTAAGCAAAAAAGCTTTGCGCGAGAGGATTGCCAATCCTGGCTAATCACAACCACAAGCTTATTGGAAAAAAAATCCATTTCTTCACTCCATAAAGAAATAGATAAAATTAAAAAAAATGCTATATTTTTCATTAAAGTTTCCTATTCATCTAGCACAGGAAGAAAAAGAATGAAAATTCCCATTTGAAAATCAATATATAAAGTTTTTAAAGGTGGTTTGGGGGAAAATTTTTGTAAAAATTTTCCCCCAAATAAAAATTTCTTTGCGTAACTCCTATAATACTAATATTCTGTTTTTATATTGTCAAGCTTTTAGGTTTTGCCAAAAAATTTTTACAAGTATAAAAATCATTAGCAGCAGAAAAAGGATAAAATTCTATGGAGTTTTCTACTACAATCATAGAAGGTAGTTTTTTCGGCTCTTTTAAAATTTTAAAACTCCTGGGAAGGGGAGGCATGGGAGCTGTTTATCTGGCAGAACAACAAAACCCAAAACGGCAAGTTGCCATCAAATTTCTCTTGTCTTTGCAAAGCACTATTGCATCAGAAAGGTTTCAAAGAGAAATGGAGCTGGCTGCACAACTAGACCACAACAATATCATCAAAAGCTACCAGGCAGGGATATACCAGGGAATCCCTTACATTGTCATGGAATATCTCGAAGGAAAAACATGGAACAACTGGATACAAGAGGATAATCCTGATCTTTTGGAGAGGATAAAAGCATTTTTGCAAATTGTTAAAGCTGTGGGATATGCTCACAATAAAAAAATCATCCATAGAGATCTTAAGCCTACCAATATAATGGTTCTGGAAGATAAAAAAGCTGTTTTGATGGATTTTGGGATTGCCAAAAGCCTAAAAGAAAGCAGCCAGAAAAAGCTCACAAAAAGTGCTGAGCTTCTTGGAACACCAAGATATATGTCTCCAGAGCAGGCAGAAAATTCTAAAATATGCAATGAGCTTTCTGATATATATTCCCTGGGAGTTATCCTCTATGAAATTATAACAGATACCATCATGGTGCCAGGAGAAAGCACCAATGAAATTCTTTACAACATTGCTTTTAGCATGCCTGCCTTGCCTTCCCAGATCAATCCTGATATAAACAGAGAATTGGAGGCCATTGTTCTAAAGGCAGTAGAGAAGTCTCCCAAAAACCGCTATAAAAATGCGCAAGAAATGGCAATGGATTTACGCAGGTGGCTGGAGGGAAAAAAGGTAAAAGCAAAGTCTTTTCGTAATATGAGAAGCATAAGGTGGTTTATTTCAAGACACGCCCGCCTTGTGTTTTTTTTCCTTACTTTACTTTTTTTGACTATTGGCTCTGTTGTAAGCTACTATGCTCTGAAAAAAAATCCTCAAAACACACAGTTGACTCAGGAACAAATTGTAGATATATCTCTGGAAAGTCTGGATATGTATATCAAACAAGGCTCGTATAGCAAAGCCCTAGGGCTTGCTAAAGATATATTCGACAAGAAAGGCATTTTTGTTACTGCTATGTTGGAAGCTGCTTTCTTAGCAAAAGACTATGAAAGTTTTTTAAAATGGACAGACCAGGAAAAGGCACAGCACTTTTTATCCCAAAAGGAAATCTTTTATTACAAGGCAATTGCACACTATGAAATAGCCAACAGACAATCCAGAGATCAAAGCCAAAGCAAGGCCAAAATCCTAGAAGACTTACAACAGGCACATTCCTGGATTTCCAAGTTAGATATAGATAAAGATGCATTGCCATGGCCTTGTAAAATGGATTACCAGATGGATGCCATATCTGTTCTGGGCATGATAGGATACGCTTTATACCTGGAAGCAAAAGAAAGCACTTCTGATATTAAAATAGATCAGGTACAAAAGATTTTAGAAACTTTAGAAACAGGGAAATATGATGATCGCGAGAAGAAAAAAATCTCGCAAGCCAAGGCAGATATAGCCTATTTTTTGGCAAAACAAGGATTTCATGGCTATAGCAAAGAACAATACATTTCTTTTTTAGATAAAGCGATAGAAAATAACACAGAAGAAGGGATTTTATACCAAAAAAGGGCTGAACTAAAGTTTCTTTTTCAGTATCCTTATTATTCCATAGAGTCTGATTGTATGATTTCTTTTCGCTATTCTCCAAGAGATGTAACCCCTATTTTGATTATCCAGAAAGCCTTTCGCAATTCGAAAATCACAGAAAGCTTTTTTCCTGATTTTAGAAAATTTTTAGACTTTTGGGCCATTAGCCAGCAATACCATGAAAGATTCCATAAACAATATCCTGAGATAATGCTATGGAAAGAAAAATGGTATCAAAGCTATGAAAAATGGGCGAATTTTTCTATTCCAAAGCAAGAAAAAAAGGATTTTGAAGAATCTTATAATAGGCTTTTGCTAAAATATTACAATTCCTCTTCCACAGAAGTCCAGAAAATTGTAGAAGAACAGTTGCTGGAGCTTGCCCTTTTTCATAATGTCTCTGGTATTGTGGAAAATTTTCAAAAAGAAAATTCTATAGACATTGCAAGGCAGAAACGGTGGGAGAAACTAAAAAGCCACATCCAGAAATACCAGGATTTTTCACCTTATGCCATGGTTGCTTCCCGCCTTGCCAGACTACATATCAGCAAATCAAGCCAGATCACAAAGAGAGAAATGCAGGAAATCGCAGGGATGTCCTGGAAAAATAGGGAAGATGCATACCATGGAATTCTCACTTGCTCTTTTTTCCCTAAAGAATACGATAGCGAGGATATATTTGCTTTAAAAATATTAGCTGCCAGGGCATTGCTTTTGCTTGGTACTCCAGAATCCTATTTTTTGCTTTGTTCTGCACAAAAAAGCGAGGACATTATCCTTGCCTTTGCCAGCAGCATGGCTTTAAAGGAAAAAGGATACCCCTATTCTGGAGCAATTTTTCAAAAGGTTTTTGAAAGAAAAGTACCTGATCTGCTTACTTTTTCAGCATTGGAACAATATCCACAAGAGCTTACAGAACCAGAAAAAGCGAAAGAATTTTTATCGCATACAAGCATAGAAATGCGCCTTGTCGCTGCAAAGTTTTTTTTATCAAGATCTCCTCATGAAGCGAACAAAATTTTCCGTGATGTATTGTTCTCTCCATCGAAAAACCTTCTTCACAAAGCATATTCTTTGCGATGGTTTTGGAATGAATACCAGGAAGAAAAAGAAGACATCTTGCAAAAAGACCTTCAAAATCTTATTTCTTTTTTAAGCAGCAAAAATTTATTTGTAGCAAGTATAGCAGCCATCATGGCTGGTAATAATGCAAAACTATTAAAATCAGAGCAAGAATGTATAAAAAAATTAAAACAAGAAATCATAGATTTTTTAACAAAACATTCTGAATCCAAGGATGAGCAACTTCGTTTGAGCTGTATCATTTCTTTGGGAAAACTAGGAGAAATTGATATTGTAAGAGAAATCCTCTTAAAAAAACCAGACCTTATAACTTTTATGTCTTTTGTCACTAGCATTTGGGGATTGGCAAACCAGGATGAAGGTTTAAAGGGATGGGAAGGCAAAGTGATGAATAAAAAAATGATTGATACACTCGAGCTTCTTGTGGAAGGAAAAGACGAAGATTTGCGCTTTACTCTTTTGTGTACAATGGGCATATTGCATAAAAGCAACGATATTATCAAGGGACTTTTCCGCAATCTTCTGGAAAGGCAGCTAGATAAAATTTTAGAAAAGCAAAAGAAAAAAGAAGATTTAGAACCAAGCTATGTTTTAGGAGCTTTCTATGGAATTATGCTGCTAAGGCAAAAAGAATCTTTACCTAAAATAGAGCAATTTGGACTACAAAAACAAGACGATTTGATTGCCTATTTAAGCTCTTCCTGTATTTCTTACATCCGTGTATCTCAGCAGAGGCAAAAATGGCTGGAATGGTACAAAGGACTAACCGACAATATCCAAAAGCAAGGTGCTTCCTTTGGACACTATTACCATATAGTATCAGCTTGGAACAGAGATGACCAATACCCCTTTTGGGAAGACTGGGGGCTACCCTTCAGACTAAGGGAATTCTATCGGCTTCGTTTACAAAATATTGCCCGAAAGCTGTATTACGAATGCTATCATGTCTATTATAATATGCCACCTCATTTTGCGAAAGACTTTCTGTATCTGGCATCCCAGGGATTTACTTTCTCAAGTTTAAAAAATATGGAAGAAGAAGCCAGATCATGGATTCAAAAGGGAGAAAGCTTTTCTTCTGAAAAGAATTCCCGATTTCGCTTGTGCTATTTTTTATCGAAGCTAGAAAAAATATATCAAGAACTGACTCTGTGCGGCCAAGTCTGGGAAGACTATCGTGTGCAATATGAAAAAGCTTTTTTTGCTTTTTCCGCAGGCGAAATTTCTCTGGCATGCAGTCTTTTGGAAACAATGCTTAGTCGTTTTCCCAAACAACACAAAGAAGACCTTCATACTCTATATATATCGGGCAATGTTCTTTTGAGCAAATGCTATCATCAAACAGGGCAAAGAGAAAAGGCAAAAAAAGTTTTAGAAAACATGGTTACGCCTGAAGGAGACTGCCCAGAAGCCATTTTTATGCAAGGCATTGTCTTGCTGGAGGAAGCCAGGGAAAAAAAGTCTATTCCTCTATATTCAGATGCGTTAAAAAAATTTGTAACATATTCTTTATATGATAGTTACAATATGGAATCTTTTTTATATCAAGCTATATGCACCATGGAAATCAACCAATTGGATGCTAAAGGCAATTCGTCGGAAGTAGAAACGCTCCTTACTTTTATAGAAAAAGAAATGCTAAAAAAAATACAACAGATTTTTGATAGAACATCCCAAAACGTAAAGTTTCATGATAAATTCTATTTCTACCACTTTACAGACTGCCTGGACTATCAAAGAATTCTTTCCCAGGTTTATCTGACAAGAGCTAGAATCAAAGGCTACGAAGGCAAAAAACAAGAATCTTTGCTCTTTTTGGAAAAAGCCTATAAGCATCACCATACCATGATGTTCCTTGAAGAAAACAAATTCCAAAATTCCAAAGCAATCTGGAAAGAATTTCTAATCGACACAGAAAGTCCATTTCAAAAAAAAGAGTTAGAGAAATACCCTGAAATCCGCCAGGTTTTAGACCATTTTTTCATCGACAAAAAACCATAAAAATTGCAAAGCAAGAAAATTTTCCATGCTAGAATTTCTATTGCTAATATTATAAAAAATAAATACAATACCTAAAAATAAATACAATACCTGATCCTAATTATAATGTTTTCTTTGGTAACTCCTGCATTCTTGCTGAAAGGGGATAAAATATGTGTGGAATCTGTGGAATTTACAATTACCGCAATTCGCAAGAAGTGGATAGAGTGGTTTTGCAGTCTATGGCAGATAGCATTGCCCACCGTGGCCCTAATGACCAAGGCTTCTACCATGAAAAAAATTTAGGGCTAGGACACCGCAGGCTTTCCATAATCGATAAAGCAGGCGGGGGGCAGCCTATGTTTAATGAAGACGGCAAGATCTGCGTTGTCTTCAATGGTGAAATCTATAACCACCATCCTATCAGGGAAGAGCTTATTGCTAAAGGCCATGTCTTTAAAACTCGCTGTGATACAGAAGCCATCTTGCATTTATATGAAGAAATTGGTGAGTCTTTTGTGGAAAGGCTCAGGGGAATGTTTGCTCTGGCTTTGTGGGATTCCAGCAGAAAAAAACTGGTTCTCGCGCGGGATCGCGTTGGAATTAAGCCTCTGCTCTATGCTGTTACAGAAAAAGGCATTCTGTTCGCTTCTGAGATGAAAGCTCTTCTGGTTGCAGGGGTTTGCCGAGAGATTTCACCCAAGGCCATTTCAGACTATCTGACCTATCGCTATGTCCCTGCCCCTTGTACTATTTTCAAGCATGTACAAAAGCTTTTGCCTGGATATATATTGATTGCTACCCCTGATGGAGTTACAACAAAGGCTTACTGGGATCTGGACTTCTCTAGGGAAAATACTTCTTTTCCTGAAGCAAGCGAAGAAATCAGAAGACTCTTGGGCGAATGCGTAGAAAGCCATCTGGAAAGTGAAGTACCATTGGGTGCGTTCCTCTCTGGCGGAGTCGATTCTTCGACTGTTGTGGCCTTAATGGCAAAAGCAACAAAAGATCCAGTAAAGACTTTCAGCATAGGCTTCGAGCATAAATCTTATAATGAGACACCTTACGCCCGTATGGTAGCCAGCCAATACAAGACAGACCATCATGAAACCATTGTAAAAGCCCCTGGCCCAGAAGAAATAGATACGCTCTTGCAATACTTTGATGAACCTTTTGCAGATAGTTCATCCATACCGACTTTCGTCGTTTGCAGAGAGGCTGCCAAGAACGTCACCGTTGTTTTATCAGGGGATGGTGGAGATGAAAACTTTGGCGGTTACAGGCGGTATTTTTTTGATTTGTGGGAAAACAAAATGAGAAGCTTTTTGCCTGGAATTGTCAGGCAAGGAGTCCTATATCCCCTTTCTGTTTTGTATCCAAAAGCCGATTGGCTACCCCGATTCATGAGGGCCAAGACAACTCTGGAAAACCTCGCTAAGTCTCCTGATGAAGCCTATTATAGCAGTGTTTCTTCTGTTTCCGATAAAATCAAGGCAAAGCTCCTTTCCTTTGATATGAATAAAGAGCTTTCTGATTACCGATCTTTTGAAATTTTTAAAGAATACTACTCCAGGGCAAATTGCGCTGACCCGCTCAAAAAGATTTTCTATGTTGATATTAAGATGTATCTAAGCGGTGATATTCTTACTAAAGTAGATCTTGCCAGCATGGCTCATTCTCTGGAAGTGAGAGTGCCTATCCTGGATCATTGTATGGTGGAATACGCTTTTTCTCTTCCCACGAGCTTCAAAATCCAGCAAGGAACAGGAAAGTATATCTTCAAAAAAGTAGTCAGCGATCTCTTGCCAGACGATATTCTGTACAGAAATAAAATGGGATTTTCTATCCCCCTGGAGAAATGGCTACGTTCCGAACTTGCCCAATCTTTCCAGGAAGAGGTTTTAAAAAATGGCAATCTTCCCTATTTTGACTATAAAAATATAGCCAATCTATACCAAAAGCATTTGTCAGGCATAGCAGACTACCGAGATCCTCTCTGGAATCTATGGGTTTTCCATCGATGGTATAAAAAATATGCTGTAAGCCCAGAAACAAAAGCTTAGGTTCTTTAAATTGTCAAACTAAGGCTCTATAAATAAATATATAAAAGTTTTTAAAGGGGGTTTGGGGGAAAATTTTTACAAAAATTTCCCCCCAAATAAAAATTTCTCAGAATAACCCCTATAATCCTATAATAAATATCCAAACTAGAAAGAGGCTGACAATGTATCGGATATGTTTTTTGATTTTGCTCCTTTTGTGTTTTTCCTGCCATCTCTACGCGACCAATGGAATGTTTCCTATTTTTATGGGAGCGCAAGGTGCAGGGCGTGCTGGGGTCGATATAGGAATAGCAAGCGACCCCACTTGTCTGAACACGAACCCTGCTGGGATCGGCTTTATTCACGGTAAGACAACAGAGTTCTCCACAGGCTTTTTTTTGCCGACAATTACCTTTTCCAACTCCTACAACAACGCAGACTCTGACTTTGAGCCTGTCCCCATGGCAACATTCGCGATGGTCTTGGATTCCCCTTCTCAAACATGGGAAGGAATAAGCGATCCCTTTGTCTACCTTTTTGGCGGAGAGCCAATCCATACAGACTATGTATATTTTTCTGGTGGCCAGCCTTTTCCCGTCAACCAGCATTCTGGCAACACTGGGCAGGGCGTTTTAGAAACCAAGAAAAGCCAATCGGGCAAAAATCTATCTCTTGTATTGCAAGGCAGAAGTGCTAAAGTATCGGAGATTCGTGTTTATGGACATATTCCTTTTCAAAAAAGCACACAAAAGCCTTTTTTTTCTTGCAAAAAGCATCCTTTAGTTCCACAAGAAGCCAAGGTACGTGCTATCCAGGCACACTTCCAATGGCGATTGACGCAGGAATGCCCTCTGGCACAAGTTGCTCTTTCTGTAGAAGGCCAGCAGGAAATTCTCAATCTAAAGGCACTTCCAGGCTCATGGCAGGAAGGATACATCGCTCTTGCATGGGAAAAAGACACCATTCCTGCTAATATCCATCTGTTTTCCCTTACAGAAAATGCCCCTGTAGAAATCAAGAATATCGAGATAAAATCAGGCTATAGAATACAAGAAAAATACTATTGGCAAACTCTTTCTCCCCTATCCAAAGATACTGTCATCTCCAAGGAAAGTTTCCAGCTTCTTTTCTCGGATACAAAAGAATATGAGCTGAAAGGCGATAAAAACCTTTTGAGCATCCCTTTGCCCTTGTCTCCTGCTGAAAAGATCCAAAATATAAGCATACACTACAGCTACACACTCGATGCCCAAGATAGCTCAAGAAATCTGGAAGTCTCCCTTGTGTCCCAGGAAAAAAAAATCAAATCCGAAAAGCATTTGCTGTCTTACAGAGAGCCTTCGCAGAAGAATACTCCCATTTGCCAACGCAGAGCAGACCAGGAAACAACCAGCGTAGACAGATCGCCAGGATGGAAATGGGGTATAGGCGTTTTTCCTCAGGCAGGAGCAAGATACTCTATGGAAGTGGTAGACCAGGAACTTTTTCCAGAAGGAGTAGAAAACCGAACAGATTTGATTTTTGCTTCTTTTGTGCCTGGAATTGCCTATCGCTTTAACGAACGATTCAGCATTGGTTTAGCCTTGAACATCAATTTTATGACCATGGAGCTGGATGGGCTTGTGTCTCAGGAATCTACAATCTTAAAAGGAAAGCCAATTGAAGGCACAGATGTCACCTTTGGTGACTATCTCATTGGAGTGGTAGGGGAAAACACAGTACGAGGCGAAATCGATACCAACTATCTCATAGGGTTTGGTATAGGAAGCAGGATCGGTTTCCTCTGGAAAGTAACAGACCGTTTCCAGATTGGGGCGATGTATTGTCCCCCTGGATGGATGATGGATGCTAAAGGCACTGCTAATCTGGACTTTAACCGCCATTTCGAGCAAATCGGCGTTGCCAATATTGCCAAGATCGTTTTGCCCAATAAGGGGCAATCGGGTTTTTCTGGGAAATACGATGTAGAAGTAGAATTCGATATGCCGCAAAGGCTTGGCTTTGGCTTTAGCTGGCTTTTTTTAGATGACTTCTTGTTTGCTATGGATTTCCAGTGGATTAACTATTCAGAAACACAATTTGAACTCAAAGCAAAAATGAAAAACGGCTCAAACGTGGATTTGAATGCCTTGGCTGGTTCTGCCAATGTCAACCCTAGTTTTAAAATAGGCTGGAAAGACCAATATGTCGTATCTTTTGCCTTTGTCTGGCAGGCAACACCTCATTGGACATGGAGGACAGGATACAACTATGGAAATAACCCTATTCCCAAAAAATATCTCAATCCACAGCTTGCAGCGATTACAGAACACCATGTTACCCTGGGAACAAGCTATCTTGTTAGCCGATATTTATCCTTAAACGCAGCAATAGAAGTTTCTTTGCCTTCTAAAATGAGTTCAGGCAGCGAAAATTTAGTCCATCAGGCTTATGCCAATAGCAAATTAGAAATTTTCAATATTGGTGCCATCTTAGGTGTTAGCCTACGATTTTAAACTATTTAAATCCCGCTTTTGTTTAAAGAGAGCAAAATTATGAAAGAAATACCTTTTCCCTCCAACAACGGACAGTCTCAAAAAAACAAAAGAATGTACAGGATTTTTTTCCTTTTTCTTTGTATACTCTTTTTCATAGCATGCTTTTCTTTTATGGTTTTCTCGCATCCATCTTCTTTGAAGCCACAAGCAAAAGAGGCCATTTTGCTTGCGGAAAGCTATTTTTCAGACGGAAAATACAGAGATGCCAGGGTTGCCTATAAAAAAGCATTGGATATTGCTGGCTATACTTTTTCTGGATTTTTGGAAAGACGCTATAGAATGGCAATCTATCTTGCAAGGATGGATCAGCTTATATCGCAAGGAGATTCCGAAGAAGTAAAGCAATTGCTATCTATTGGAGAAAAAGAAGTCTGGCCTCCAGAGACAAAAGCAATCTACTCTGCTCATTGCCAAAATTTTATTCTGCAAATCGAAAAGCTAATGCAATACAGAGAAAACATTAGCCAGACCATTGTGTCTTTAAAAGAGAAAAAAGGGCAAGAAGCCGAAATTCTTTTAAAAAATACAATACGGTTTGCCAAAAAAAACCAGACATCTCTTATTCCTATCAAGAAAGCATTGCTTGCCTCTTTAGAAGAAGGAAATAGCGAATCTCTGTCCATAGTCTGGCAGTTTCAGCAAGAGTTAGGCATAGAAAAAAAAGAAATACAGCAATCATTGCAAAAAGAAGGAAGTTCTTTATCCGTTATGGCGAAAAAGCTTTTAGGCAGCCATAATGCAGAAGTAAGCCAAATTCTTTCTCAGATTCTTTCTTTGCCAGACAAGGTAGCCTTAGCAAAAGAGTATTTCTATACTTACAGAGATTCTGGGAGCATACAGGAAAAAAGAGAAAAAGCCAAAATAGCCCTTGCTTTATACCCTGATTTCTACGAGATATATTCTTATACTGCGCAAATGGATATGACAGAAGGGATGTATCAGGAAGCAAAAGAAAACTACGATAAAGCACAAAGAAGCTATATTGCAGAAACCATGGTTTTTCAAGGATGGTGCGAATTGCAAAGAAAAAATCCCTTAGAAGCATTTAAAATGTGGAATAAGTCCATAGAGACTTGGCCAGATTTTAGCTCATCCCATCTTGCCTTGGGGATTTTTTACTATTTTTTAGGAAACCCATCACGATCTTTTTTTCACATTGAAAAAGCGCAAGCAAAAGGCACTTCCCAAGAAACAGAAATCATGAAATCCTTATTCCATAATAAAATAAAAGGCTTAGAAGAGCAGATTGCCGTGGTTAGCGAACTCCATTTGCAAGGTTATCTATATCTTTGCCACGCCATTGCTCTTTTTGGCATGAAAGAAAAAGACATAGCATGGATTTCTTTGGAAAAAGCAAAGGGAATTTTCAGCAAACAGCGCTCTTCTTTGCTTGAAGCCTTAGCCTATCAGTCGATCTTTGCAGAAGAAGGATCAGCAATAGCCGAAAATTCTCTAAAAGAACTTCTATCGGATACAGAAAGACAGTCCGCGATTTTTTATTCTTTACTTTATTTTAAAGAAAAAGAAAAATTTAATGAATATTATGAAATTTTAGAGGACTCGTGGAAAAATCTATGGCAAGCAACACAGCAACCTTTAGAAAACAAGGATGGAAACAATGGAAGAAAATAACAAAGAAAGTATATCAGAAGATGTGGAGGAATTTTTACAGCGATTGCGATGCAAAGTAGCATCCCCTTTACATAAATTCAAAAAAACCGACAGGCTCAACGTTCAATCCAGATTTCCAGAATTCCAGGAAGAAACAGAGGAAGAAAAAAAGGCAAATGTAGTAAAAAAAGTGGAGATCAAAGACGTTGTTTCCAGAGGGTATGATGTCGAAATTTTAGAAAAGCTTCAAGCATTTCTGGAATTTCTTAAAAATATTTTCAAAAAGGATAAACCTGCTTGATGACCGAATCTCATTTCCCTCAAGGGGAAGAAGAAATTTTAAAAAAAATAGAAATATTAGAAAAAAATGCCAATGCGTCCATGCAGGAAATTTTGGATATTGTATTGGAAGATGCCTGCCAGATCACAAGAAGCAAGCTGTCATTTTTTGCTGTTATGAGCAAGGATGAACAGGTACTTACTATGATAGGATGGTCCAGATCTGCCATGGCAACCTGCAAAATGCTTATTAAGCCTATTATCTATATTTTAGAAGACACTGGGCTGTGGGGTGATGCTGTTCGAGAGCGCAAGACGATCATTACAAACGACTATAAATCGCTTCTCAAGCCTACAAAGAAAGGCTATCCTCCAGGCCATGTAGAATTAGAAAAACACATGAATGTGCCTCTTTTTTACGGGGACAGAATCGTTGCTCTTTGCGGTGTAGGAAACAGCGATTCTGATTATACCGAAAACCATGCAAATGCTCTTGCCTCTTACATCAGCAAAGCGTGGAAAATCCTGCAACCTAAAGTGCCTATGAATACTTTGTAGAAATTAGAAAGATTGGGAAAAAATATGAAAATACCAGTTCCTTGGGTCGTAGGCTTGACAGCAGCGTCTATGGTAATTTTTATTGTGCTTCAAGATGAACTAGGCTTTTGGATTTCAGCAGTGGCTTTATTCCTAGGATGCACTGAAATGCTTTATAAAAAAGAAAAAATGTAACCATAAAAATTCCCAAGGCATTGTCCCATAAGACTTTGTTAATTCTCTTGTGGAACTTTAAGCTGCAAGCGAGTTCTATTTGAATAGATCGCTTCATCATGAAAAAAAGTTATGCAAAGCGTAGCATAATGGCTTAAATATAAAAAGCATATAATGTGATATTGTCAAACTAAAGAATCAGAAGTTAAATAACTTCCCCATTTCGAAAAAAAATTTACCGCAGAGGCACAGAGATCGCAGAGAAGAGAAGATTAAAATTATACCACGAAGAATATGAAGAACACGCAAAAGCAGAGACAATATTTTTCGTTATTCTTCTCTCTTCTCTGCGTCCTCTGCGCCTCTGCGGTGAATTCTTATGGGAATTAAATTATAAAGGAATCTATATGGGCAAAGAGGAATTTTATTCATTAGACCAGCTTTATGATAAACATAAAGGAGATAAGGATGTTAAAACTTTGATCTCTGAGGGGGCGATCAAAGTTTTCCGAGAAGCAAACCAGATTAAATTTAAAGCAGAGCAAGAACAACCCCAAGAAAATTCGAAAAAAAACAGATCCATCTCCTTAGAAAAAGAAGAAAAGCGATTCTACTCTCTGTTTTGCCAAAAACTACAGCAAGAATGCTGGATTATGATGGCTATCTCTGGCATTTTATCAGGATTTCTTTTCCTCTTTTACGCAATTTTTTTAAGAAAAGATCCAGGAATATGGCTTGACATTGCTCTATTTACCTCTGCCCTGGCTCAGGTTTTTTTTCTTTGTGCTTTAGGAATGTCTTTATTCGCCAGTCTATTTCTTTCCCAGTTCGACATTTTGAATAGCCAGGACTTATCTGGAGACAAAAAAAAGCTTTTAGCTCTTTTTAACAAAGGCTATAGCTATAAGCAAGGGACAAAAAATTTAGTTTTTGTCGGGCTTGTATGCCTGGTATTTTTTTTATTTTTTTATCTAGCCCATACTAGCATTATCCTCTCCATACTTAGCATTGTTGTTGTAGCAGTCATCTTTGGCTGGTCTTATTTTTATTTAAAGATGCTGCAAAGGTTAGGTATGGTACATACACAGCACAAGCTTTTTTCTCCTGGTACAGAAGAAGTAGCCAATTCATTCCAAACAGACAAAAAGGTAGAAATAGAAGAAAAAATCATTTTGTCAGGAATCCAGGCCATACTCCAAAGCCATTCTGTCAAAGTAAGACAAAATGCAGTAAAAGCCTTGGGCAGGCTTTCTACGCAAGAATCCATCTATATTTTAGCCAAAAATTTAGGAGACTCTGTTCCCGAAGTCCGCGCACAGGTTGCTGCTGTTTTAGGAAAAAGTGGCGAAAAAAGCGTTTGCGAGCCTCTTAAATGCCTTTTGAACGATGAAGCCCCTGAAGTCCGCGTAGCCGTGGCTGAAGCTTTGGGAAAGCTTAAAGACGAAACAGCCATTGACTCGCTGATCGATGCTTTAGACGACTCTTGCCCTGAAGTTCGCGGTGCAGCATCAGAAGCACTAGGCAATTTGAAAAATAAAAAGAGTATAAAACCCTTACTGTCTCAAATCAAAGATAAAGACTGGTTTGTACGCCATAAAGTGATTTTGTCCTTGGGAAAAATTAAAGAAGAATTGCCTGTGGAAGGGATTGAAAAGCTAATGCAGGCAACAGAAGATGAAAACGAGTATGTTTCTGTTGCAGCACGCCATGTACTGAAAAAAATATCAGGAGATATGTCTCACCAAGATCCTTTGTATGAAGAAGTCACCGAAGCCCTGGAGCAAGAAGCAGCAAAAAAACAGAAAAAACAAGAAACACCTGACGAAAAAGAGAATGCAGAGAAAAATCCAAAAGACAAAGACAATCCCAAAAAGGATTCCTGAACAGTCTGTTATAACCGATCTGTAATCACCAGAAAACTTTCGCAAATGTTTTAAGGAGACTTTATGAAAAATACCCTACTTGCTAGTCGAGTATGGACGCGACACAAGGATACAAGTAGTACCTGTAAACGAACTTCCAGTTTGTAGCTCTACGCTAATCCTGTATCC
>JABWCH010000130.1 GCA_013359215.1 Candidatus Brocadiia bacterium
TCCTACTTTATTCGCCCTAGTATGTATTCTAAAAAATTAAAGCTGCAAAATTTTTATTGCTTCTGAAATTTTGCAGCTTTTTGAATAGCCTTTTTAACGGTTAGAAAATACTTAAAATATTTATTTGCAATATATTATAGTTGTGTCTGACCTTATTCTTTTCTTTTCTTTATTCTTTACCTTATTCTTTATTCTTTGAAACCAATACAGAACCTGGATAAACTCAACTTTCTTCTTTTATCTTGCCATTTCTCATCTTTTTGAAATTTTGCAGCTTTTTAATAGCATTTTTAACGGTTATAAAATACTTAAAATATTTATTTGCAATATATTATAGTTGTGTCTGACCTTATTCTTTTATTCTTTTATTCTCTGACCTTATTCTTTTATTCTCTGACCTTATTCTTTTATTCTTTGACCTTATTCTTTTATTCTTTGATTAAAAATATTTATTTGCAATATATTATAGTTGTGTCTGACCTTATTTTTTAAAATATTTATTTGCAATATATTATAGTTGTGTCTGACCTTATTTTTTTTATTTGCAATATATTATAGTTGTGTCTGACCTTATTTTTTCTTATTTTTTAAAAGAATTTGAGCATGGCCTTGCTTCTTGTCTGTAAAAAAAAATGCAGGCTGTCATGCCTGCATTCTCTCTTGTTTATATCTCTAATCCCAAAATCCTCTCGAATCCAATTCCCACTACGATATATTTTTTCAGGGCTAGTCTGGGGTGTTTTTTCAGGAGGCCTTCTTCGTATCGCTTCAGTTCTTCCAGGGCGGTTTCTATTTTTTCCTTTACGAGCGGTTCTGCCAGAAGCTCTGCATCTGCCATCTTTCTTATATCTTTCCCTTCTTTTTTTATTTCCCCTAGTCCTATGTACTTGAATTCGATCAGGAAATCCAGTATGTTGAGGTTTCGCTTGTCTTCTCTTGCTATAAAGAGCAAATCCGAATATCCTCTCACGATTTCTGGTTCGCTTTCCATCAGATACAGATTCGAATCGTGGAAGATAGCCAGGAACATTAGCTTGCATCCTGATTCTTTCATATTGTATATGTAATCCCGATTCGACAGCTCGGAGAATCTTTCTTCCAGAAATTTTGCTACTGTCTTCATGTCTCCTTTCTGGAACATCTTTCTTCGGATGTCTGCAAAATCCTGGTATTCAGGCAATATCATCTTGCCTATCTTTTTCAGGTACAGCTCATAGGATATTTTGTTCGGCACTTCCAGGATCAGATTCACATCGGCCTTTTTGATCGTCAACAGGCCAAAATAGTACATAAACGATGCCAGATGTTCTTTGCTTTCTCTTTCCAGGTGCATCAATTCTTGGTAGGTAAAGCCTCTGATTATGTCTTTTATCTCTATTTTCCCCTCCCCAACTATTTCCCATAATGCTTTTTGCCCTGAGTTAATTCTCGCTAAAAACTCTAGTTTGTTCATATCCATGCTCAGGCTTAAATCGCATAATGATTTTGGTAAATTTCCCCTTTCCTGCAATTCTCTGAAAAAATACAAAGCCAGGGTTGGATTGTATATCTTTCTTTCTGCATCTTCACTGAACCTATATCCATTGTAATACAATCTCATCAACTCCAGGTGGTTTTCCCAATTCTTTTCTGCTCCTTGCTCCCTGAGGATTTCCCGCAATAGATTCCCGACCTCTTCCTCTGTAAAACCACACATTTCGTTGAACTCTTCATCCAGTGATATATTGGTCGCTATGTTGAATCCACTCGACATTTCTGTCATGACTATGGGAGACACCCCTGTTATAAATATTTTTCCTATCACTCCCTTTTCTGCTGCTTTGAGCTTCTTAAAAAAACTCTTCAGGATTCCTTCTCCTGTTGTCACCTTCTTGTATTCCTCTTCTTTTCCTGTTGTCATCAATTCATTCGCAAAATTGTCGTATTCGTCTATCATTACATATAGCTTATATCCTGAATAATTCACAGAGCTGATCAAACTATTGAAGCTTGCATCGGAAAACTTTTTGTTGATTTCTATTTCTAGTTTCAATTCTTTTTCATAGTTTCTAGAAAAATCTTTATAGCAATCATTGCAATAGTTATGAAAATTTTCTTCTATTCTTTCCAGATTCCCTGCCCCAGATACATTAGAAAAATCAAGCGACAGGATTAAATAGCGATTTTTTTCCTCTGTTGGGGCTTTGCCTATTTCCAGCTTTCCAAAGTATTTCTCAAAATTTCCTTTTACGTCATAGTAGCATCCCAGCATATTCAGAAACAGGCTCTTTCCGAATCTTCTGGGCCTCACAAACAAAATCGTTTCTGCTGTTTTTTCTAGTTTTTTTATATAGTTTGTTCTGTCTATATAAAAATATCCTTTTTCTACTATCTTCTCAAAATTCGCTATTCCGTAGGGAAATGCGTACATATTTTTTTTCTCCTTTTTCCAAATAGATTGGATAGAAAAAAAAAGGTTTGGAAAAAAAAAGGTCAGACACCGATGTAACCTATTGCCTTAAAAAATTTAATAGTTTTTATAAGGTGTTTAATGTATATTAATTTTCATGCAAATTATGAGGCTAGGGACGTACGCCCAAAAAGCGGAGACCTGTCACCGCCTGCCTCATTTTCAATGAATGACAGGAGTAATTTGACAGGATGTGTTTATGAAAAACAAATCATCTATAGAAAAAAAAGGTCAAACAACTTACCTCTGTGCCACAAGAATTACATCTTTCACCTACAGATATAGGCAAACTTTATAGAATAAGGCCAGATACTTTTATAACATACTGATAAAAAAGAAATTACTATTTCTAAAATCAAAAAATAGAAATAGATAGATTGTTTAGAGGTAACAATTTCTTGGTTAATATTTTTTCCATATATCACTTTGGATACTAAAAATTTTTCCGCACAATTCAAGTCTTGTCCAAGAGGCAATTATAATAGGGATATAAAATGAAGATGATATAAAATAAATTATAAGGAAAAAATTATGCATCCCTTTATTTTTCCTGGTTTCCACGTTAGAGATACTCTGTCTTTATCTTGTAATTTATCATCTTTTTTGCAATATCATGATACTTTTTTCCGTCTTTTTTCTACTTTATCCGCCCTGGTATGTATTTTAAAAAATTAAAGTTTGAGTACATGTAAAATCCTTATCAACAAAGGGCTTTAGCTCTTTTGTCCATGAGTTTGAGTACATGTTTTGCAAAACCGAAGGCGTGTTAAAACCCAACAAATGTGATGCTCCGCTCACTTAAACAGGCGGTTCCATCGGAAAGCACATAACAGTCCTCTTCAATTCCCAAAATTTGAATTTTTCCATAATAATCAGCAGTCAACATAGTTTCACCTGCTTATGTTTCTAATTTGTATTTTTTGACTTTATAGCGCAAAGAGCGGAAAGATAGGTTTAAGAGTTTTGCAGCGTTGGTGAGGCTGCCTTTGGTGATTTTTAGTGCTTCTACGATGTATTTTTTTTCCAGCTCCTCCAGCTTGCCTTCCAGGTTTACTCCCTCAGGGGGGAAATAGGTGAAGTCTTCCTTTTTTTTGTTTTCGATCTGGATGTAGTTGCCTAGATCTTCTTTTACAATTATATTTCCTTCGCAAAGGACAATCGCTCTTTGGATAAGATTGCTTAGTTCGCGGATGTTTCCAGGCCAATGGTAGTTGAGAAGAAGCTGCATCACTTCTTCGGAAATCTCGGTAACGTATTTGTGGAGGCGAGAAGCATATAGAGCGAGAAAATGCCCTGCCAGAAGGGGGATGTCTTCTTTTCTTTCTCGTAAAGGAGGCAGTGCTATGGGGATAACATTGAGCCTGTAATAAAGATCCTCGCGGAAATCTCCTTTTTCTATTTCTTTTTCCAGGTTGCGGTTGGTTGCTGTGATGAAGCGCACATCGACCTGCATGGGCTGTGTACCGCCTACAGGCACAAATTCTCTATACTCTAATACACGTAAGAGCTTTACCTGGGTTTGTAAAGACATTTCTCCTATTTCGTCAAAAAACAGAGTGCCATTGTTGGAAACTTCGAAAAGTCCTTTTTTATCGGCAATGGCATTGGTAAAGGATCCTTTGAGATGGCCGAACAGTTCGCTTTCGAGAAGAGTTTCGGATATGGCTGCGCAGTTTACAGGGATGAAAACATTTTCTCTTCTAAGAGAGGCAAGATGTAAGGCTCTTGCTACCAGCTCTTTGCCCGTTCCGCTTTCTCCATGTATGATAATGGTAGAATCTGTAGGGGCTGCTCTTCTTATGATATCTTGTACTTGTTGTATTTGTGGGCTGTTCCCAATGATATGGATGCCATCGATTGGCCGTCCTGACATTGAGTCCAGAACTGCCTTGTATTTTAAGGCGCGGGCAACGACAGCTTTGATATTGTCATTGTTGAAAGGCTTTCGGATGTAGTCAAAAGCCCCAATTCTCATGGCTTCTACGGCTGTTTTCCATCCAACAACAGCGGTAATGACGATAACCATGGCTTGCTTTTGCAAGGCTCTTATTTGGTTGAGCAAATCGATTCCTTCTATATCAGGAAGCATCATATCCTGGATAATAAGATCGAATGGCTGTTTTTCTATTAATTCCAAAGCCTCTTTGCCGAAACCTACAGTTGTGATCTGGTATGATTCTGAGCGGAAAATGTATTTTAGAAGCTGGCGCATGCTGATTTCATCATCAATGATCAGAATTTGGGCTTGACTCATCTTTATATCCTACTTTTTATCCGTCTTTAAGGGAAACCAAATGGAAAAAATAGTACCTTGACCAATTTCGCTTTGTACTCTGTATAAGGCATCATGCATATCCAATATTTTGCTGACCATAGCCAGGCCCATACCTGTTCCATTTCTTTTGGTTGTAAAGAAAGGGGTAAAGAGCTTACGGAAGTGTTCTTTGGTTAGGCCCTTACCTTTGTCTATAAAGCAAACTTCAATTCCTTTCTGCTCATTTCCTTCAAAATCGTTGTAGATTGTTTTTGAAAAATCTAAAAGGTTGCAATGCTTTGCCGTGACTTTTAGCTCTAGCTTTTCTAAAGACGCTTCCATTGCATTGATTGCAAGATTATAAAATACCTGCTTTAATTGCTCTGAATCGCCTTGAATGATAAGGTTTTCCATGATTTCTTTTTCGATAATCGCAGTTTCCATTTCTTTTCTTTTTTTTAAGAAAAAGAGGAATTCTTCTAAAAGGTGAGTCAGGGAAATCTTTTGTAAAGAAGCGGTTCTAATGCCAGAAAATGTTAAAAAATCTGTGACAATTCCATTGATCCTATCGGATTCTCGGATCGCTATATCCATGAGAATATATCGCGAATCTGACTCATCTAGTGTATTTTTAAGCTCTTGTATAGATCCTCTTATGGATGCCAGAGGATTGCGAATTTCATGTGCTATGGCAGATGTCATTTCTGATATAGTTTCGAGACGGTTGGCTCTTTTTACTGCATCTTCCATTCTTTTTTGGTCGCTAATATCTCTTAAAACTATGATATAAGACTGGATTTTCTTTTTTGTGGAAAAGGGAGCGATGCTGACCTGTATTGGCAAAATTCCCTTTTCTAGCTTAAGCTCTGTTTTCATACGAAGGGATTTTTGGCCTATAAAAGCGTTGTATATGCCTTCGTGTTTTGTTTTGCTTAAGATTTCGCCTATATGCTTTTCTGCAAAAGATTCCTCGGTGGAAAGTTCCAGCAATATTTTGGCTTGCTTATTTAAAAACACCAATTTTTGCTTTGCATCAACGACAATGACACCGTCTGTTAGATTCTCCAAGATTTCTTCATGGAGTATTTTTTGTCGGTGGATAAAATAGGAAAACCGATGTATAAAGAAGGCAACTAGATGAAACGCCATACCTTGGGCAAATAAATATGCTTTTATAAAGGGGAAATCGCTTTCCAGAAAAGAATAATAGCTGTGTTCTTTAATAAAAGGTAAAGGGGTATGGTTAATCGCTGCTATGAAATAAAACAAGGCAATAACGGAAATCCCAATGGTGGAAAGCGATGCAAATACAAAGCTGCTGTTAGGCCCAATCAATATCCCTGCGCTCAATATAGAAGCAAAGTAAAGAGATATAAAAACAGAAAGCACACCTCCTGTTAAATAGATCAAAAATGTTTCCATGAATAGATCGGTTAACATCTGGAATATCATAAAAATTTTTAAAAATTTTTTCAGGAAACGGGTTAAAAACAGATAGGCAAGGTTTAAAAAAAAGGTAAAAGCGAGGAGCTTTCCTGAAGGTATGCTAAGAAGGTATTGTAAATCAAACATCCTTCCTTGCTGGATCAAAAGAGTTACAGTGCATCCAATCAAAAGGATAAAGCGAGCCAGGATAAGAAAATATACGTGTTGGTGAGCAATACTTTTATCCATTCTTTTTTTTTTCTATATTTAAGGTGTTATGGGCTGTGCCAGTGGAAAATGATCTAATTGCGAAAGGACACGAATGAATTGTTTTCCATTTGTGTCCTTTTGTTCTAATCTCGACCTCAACAGTCTTTTGTGCTTTAGTTGCCGCCAGCGAGCTGTGCCTGGAGTTTGAAAATGGGCATAAATACGGCTAACACGATACCACCAACGACAAACCCCATAACTCCGATCATGATAGGCTCAATAAGAGATGTAAGGGTTTCTACGGCGGCTTCGACCTGGTCATCATAGAATTCTGAAATCTTTTCTAGCAAGGCTTCCAAAGCACCAGAACGCTCGCCAATCGCAACCATTCTGGTAACCATGGGAGGGAATACCCAGAATTGCGATAGAGGTTCAGCTAAAGGCTCACCTTCTTTTACGCTTTGCATAGCAACTTGCAATGCTTTTTCTAGTAGAACATTTCCTGATGTCGCGCCTACGATTTCCAAAGCACCTAAAATAGGAACACCGCTACGAATCAAAGTAGAAAAGGTTCTGGAAAAACGGGAAAGAGCAACTTTTTGGAAAAGGTCACCAAAAACAGGCATTTTCAGCTTTATATAGTCTAAATGGGATCGGCCTAAGGGTGTTTTAGAATACATTACAATTCCAAAAATCATGCCTATAATACCCAAAAGTATCCAATGCCCAGAATTGACTAAAAAGTCAGATATTGCCATAAGCATAGCAGTAATAGGCGGGAGTTCGATTCCCAGAGATGTAAAGATTTCTTTAAACTGGGGGATAATGTAAACCATCAAAAAGCCTGTAATGGCGAAAATCAAGGTAAGAGAAATGCAAGGATAGGTCATTGCGCTTTTGATTTCGCGTATTAGCTTTGCTGTGGCTTCCTGGTATTCGGCAAGACGGCTTAAGATAACATCCAACTGACCGCTCGCTTCACCTGCCTTAACCATACTTACGTAAATCTTCACAAAAATTTTGGGATGCTGTGCTAATGCGGCAGAAAAGTCGCTACCTGCACGCACGCGGTCAACAACATCGCCCAATGCATATTTAAAGCCTTTATTTTCTTGTTGTTCTTCCAAAATTTCCAAAGCTTCCAGAAGAGGTATACCTGCTGAAATCATGGTAGACATCTGTCTGGTAAAGATTACCATTTCTTCTAGCTTTACGCTAGCGGACGGCTTTCCCAAAGAAAGACTAAAAAAGCCTTTCTGTTCCTGGATATCCAAAACCTGCAAACCTTCTTTTCTTAATTCACCTGCAAGTTGGTCGCGGTTTTTGGACTCTTTTGACCCACTTACCTCCTGTCCACTATCGTCTCTAGCTATATATTTATATGTAGGCATAGTTCACCATCCTTTTGATTATAAAGGAATTACATAGAGCCATATTTGCTAAACATTCTTAACAAATCTTCGGAATCCGTGCTTCTGTTTACTGCTTCTTCTTTTGTAATATCTCTTTTCATGACAAGCTCAAAAAGAGATTGGTTCATGGTTCGCATTCCTGTTTTACCGCCTGTCTGCATTTGAGAATAGATTTGATGAACTTTGTCATCTCGTATCATGCTGCGAACAGCAGAATTGACGGTAAGAATTTCAGAAGCCATAACGCGCCCCTGGCCTCCCTTTCTGGGAATCAATTGCTGGCAAAACACAGCTTGCAATACAAAGGAGAGCTGAGTGCGTACTTGTGCTTGCTGATAAGAAGGAAAAACATCGATGATACGGTTGATGGTTTGAGAGCAGTCTGAAGTATGAAGAGTACCAAAGGTCAAGTGTCCTGTTTCTGAAACAGTAAGAGCACTTTCTATGGTTTCCATATCGCGCATTTCGCCAATTAGAACAACGTCAGGGTCTTGTCTTAAAATAGAGCGAAGTGCTTCCTTGAATCCGTGTGTGTCGCTTCCAATTTCTCTTTGGTTAAAGAGGCATTTTTTATTAGGATGAATAAATTCAATAGGGTCTTCTACTGTAATGACGTGTTCTTCCCTTGTTTCGTTGATATAATCCAACATGGCAGCTAAAGTCGTGGACTTGCCACTTCCTGTAGAGCCTGTTACAAGGATCAAGCCTTTAGGCAATCCACAAAGTTTAGTACAAACCATTTCTGGAAGCCCTAAATCGCGGAAACCTTTAATTTGGTAGGGAATAATTCTTAATACAGCACCCACTGCTCCACGCTGCAAAAACACATTCGTGCGGAAGCGGCCTAAACCCTGAATACCAAAAGAAAGATCTAGCTCTAGCTTTTTTTCAAACCTGGATACTTGTTCACTATCTAGGATAGAATAGACTAGTCGTTGGGTTGTTTCTGCATCTAAAATATCATGCTGCGTGTCTTTGAGGCTACCGCTAATACGAATTTTCGGACGTGCTCCTGCCGTAACATGTAAATCTGATCCACCTAGCTGAACTAGCAAATGAACAAGCTCTTCAATGGTTAAATTTTCATTGGCCACTGAGAAACTCCTTATATTATGAGTGAGGTGCGGATGGAATATTTAGGATAGGATAGGCATTTGATAAAACAAAACAGCAAAAATATCTTTCTTTTTGCTGTTTTGTTTTGAAGATAAAGTAGACTATTTGTCTTTCTTTTCTTGCTCCTGTTTCGCTCTTGCTACTATTTTTTCTTGTACGTTGCCAGGTACAACATCATAGTGTGAAAATTCCATGTAATAAGAGCCTTCACCACCTGTAATGGATTTAAGCTCAGTGGAATATGTAGCAATTTCTGCTAAAGGAACGAGGGCTTTGATGATCTGGTAGTTTCCATCGCTATCACTTCCTGCGATTCTACCACGCCTTGAATTCAAATCGCCCATAATATCGCCCATATATTTTGCAGGAACTGTAATTTCTATATTCACAACAGGCTCTAAAAGTACAGGTTTTGCCTCTACGAAACCTTCCTGGAATGCTTTAGATCCAGCCATCTGGAAAGCAGCATCCGAAGAATCGACTTCGTGGGTTTTTCCATCATACAGGATAACGCGCACATCCACAACAGGATAGCCAGCAATAATGCCTTTTACCATAGCACCCTGGACACCCTTTTGGGTAGAAGCGACGAATTGGGAAGGAACAACACCGCCAACGATTTGGTCGACAAAGTCAAAACCTTTACCACGTTCGGCGGGTTCGAGTTTGATGGCAACTTCGCCAAACTGTCCATGTCCACCGCTTTGTTTTTTGTGGCGATATCTTTTGTCTGCTTTTCCAACAATAGTTTCTCTATAGGGAATTTTGGGAAGCTTCTGGGTGCATTCTACTTTAAAACGGTTTTTCAGTCTTGCAAGTACGATTTCCAGATGCAGATTGCTCATCCCAGATACTATGAGTTCGTTGGTTTCTTCATCTCTTTTGATGCGGAAGGTTTTGTCTTCTTCTGCAAGTTTGGCAAGAGATGATGTGATTTTCTGCTCATCGCCTCTTGCCTTAGGAGCTACAGCAAGGGAAACCATAGGCATAGGATATTCTGGCATATCGTATACAAAATTTGCTTTTTCGTTTGCCAGAGTATGGCCGATTTGTATATTTTCGACCTTGGCAATAGCGACAATATCCCCTGGAATTGCGCGATCTATAGCTTTCAGGTCTTTACCAATGATTTGAGACACTGCGCCAATGCGTTCGCTGCTTTCGATATTGACATCATAGATCGTACTTGCTGATGCTAAAGATCCAGTGTATACTCTGAAGTAAGTAATTCTTCCAAAAGGATCATTGAAAATTCTAAAAATTTGTCCAGAGAAAGGCCCTTTTTCCGATACTTCCAGGCTCATCTCTTCTTTTGTCTGGATGTTTTTGGTTTTTTTGGGGGCGACTTCCAAAGGAGAGGGAGCAAATTCGCTGACAACTTCCAAGAACTCCTTGGTGCCGATTTCTTTAACAGGGCATACTGTTACAATAGGAATGATTTCCCCTTGCTTGATTGCTTTTTTCAGTTGGACTTCTAAAATATCTGCTGCAATTTCTTCGCCTTCCAGATATTTGTTTAAAAGCTCATCGTTAGTTTCGACAGTAGCTTCTACAAGTTTGTTTTTATATTCTGCAACGCCTTTTTCATTGGCATCCAAAACTTTTTTTACTCTGGTGAATTGGCTGGAAACTCCATCAGGAACGATAAAGGGTATACAATGCTTACCAAACTGGCTTTGTATTTGATCGATTCTTTCGTCAAAATTGACATTTTCCCCATCGGCTTTGGTTAGAACGATAATTTTGGCTAGATGGTTTTGTTTAGCCACAGACCAGGCTCTTCTTGTATTAACAGTAAGCCCATCTGCTGCGGAAATAAAAATAACTGCTGTTTCTACGACGTTCAAAGCAGAAATTGCATTATGGAAAAATTCCTGATATCCTGGGCAATCGATCAAATTGATTTCTTTGTCTTTCCATGTAATATGGGCAATAGCAGAATCAATAGAAATTTGCTTTTCTTTTTCATCGCTAGCGTAGTCCATAACGCCGGCAGGCACTCTACTTATAAGACCTACTTCTTTAAGAATCACTTCAGCGAAGGTAGTTTTACCTGTGCCGCCGTGACCTACAAATGCTAAATTACGAATAGCACTACTTTCGTATTTACTCATGATTTACTCCAAATATAAAAACTTTTTATTCCTTTTCCCTTTTTCCAAGGGAATTTCCATGCCATATTCAGCCTTCTTCCAAAGTGAAATAGGTAGGCTAGATTAGGGAACTTATAGTTTATCAAGATAATTATGGAAATGCAAGGGAAATTTAATCCGATATGATAGTTTGAGAATATTTAAAAAAAATACAAACGAATAAAGCAGCAGGATTTAACAATGGCTGGAAAGAATACCCATGGGCTAGTATATAAAACCCTTTCAGGGTAAAGATTTGCATCGAAAAGTTAACACGCATATCGTTCACGGCATGCGTGTTAAGTTATAAATATTTTAAAAAAAATAGCTTGTATTAAACTCAACGCAGCAAGCGGGTTTTAATTTGTTATTTTTTTTGGCTTTTTTTATAGAGCTTTTGAGCGTCGCTGATGAGCCAGTTAAACTTATAGCGATAGAGTTTTTCTACTGTTCCATTGAAATAAAGCACAACACGTTCGCCTTTGTTGTTTTCTTTTTTAGCCCATACAATGGGGAAATTAGGGTTTTCCTGATAGAATTCCAAAGGAATTGCTGTGCATTCATAGTTTTCAAAATCAAAAGAGCCAAGAAGTTGTTTTGCAACCAATTCTTGGAAAAGCTCTTCTCCGCAAGGAGGGTATTTGCCGTATTCTACATTATAGAGTTGGATTGCTGTAGAAAGAGTGCGCAATTTAGCCATCAAAGCGGCATCCTGGGCTTTTTCTCTTGCTTTTATAAGGTTAGGAATAGCGACTGCTGCTCCAACACCTATTGCTCCAACGCCTAAAATCATCGCATCTAAAGGGCCTTTAGAGGAAATAAGAATTCCATCTTCGTTGAGGGAAACGGCAATCGTGCCTTGAGTAAAATAGGAAGCCAGAGTTTGTGCTCTTGGCAAGAGAGATGTTTCTAAAGGAATACCAGCACCTCGGATATAGCCTTCAAAGTATCGGACAAGGCTTCTTAGGGTATTCCACCAAATATGGATGGCTGGCTGTGGGTTATAGTATAGGAAGCTAAGGTGTTTTCCCTGGGGAATGCTGGAAATAAAATCTTTTCTTTCGGCAAGAGAAACTTTTGTATTGCTTCTCCATTGCATATAGTAGCTAAGCCCTTGCAATGTTTGCCCTAGATATAGATATTCACCATCGTAGAGATATGCCATACCAGAGAATCCATAGGAAAGTGCATTTTGAATCGCTGCTACAGGATCTTTGATTCTTTCCATTTTTTTAAATGGATTATCGCCTAATTTTCCTAGTGGATTAACAAAATAATAATAGGTTTTTCCATCCAGATCAACAGATTTTTTCTCTATTTTCAGCAAAGATGCCAGGCTTTGTAAGCATTTTTCTGCTTTTTCTTTATCTTTTACAGGAATCGCGCTTACTGATTCAGAAAAGAGGTTGTTTTCTAAGAAAGCAAAAGAAAAGGTATTGCCCATGAAAGTTGCAGAAAAATCGTCTTTGAGGCTAAACTTGAGTGCTTCTTCAGCAGCACCAATAGCTTGTTTATAAGCCATCAGAAAGCCCATTTGGCCTTGAGGATCAAGCACTTGTAATAAATTTTCTACTGTGTTAAAAAGTTCTACTAAATTGAGCTTTCCACAGGAATAAGCAGAAGAAAAATCAGGAATATTTTTAGCAAGTTCTTGTACGTTTACAGCATCGCCCTGGTATAGCTTATGGATGCCTTCTTTTGTTCCTGGTGCGTAAAGATAGAATTTGCTGTGCATATCTTTGCCCTGGAAATTTAAGCTCATGCTTAAAGATCGGATGTCTTGAATCTTCAGGTCTTCTGCCATCTTCAAGACAGGAGGAGGCAAGACTTTCCCAAAACGGGCAAACGCATTTTCTGTATTTAGATAAAAAACAAAAGCAGGAACTGTTTGGGGTGCTTCTTGATTTTCGACATTTTCTTCCTTAGTATCGCATTGGAAAAGAACAGATGCTACTTTTTTAGCATGAGGATTGTCCTTAAGGAAAGCTTCTTTTGCTTTTCCAACATAAGACAGGATTAGCTCTTCCATAAGTTCTTTTTTGGAAGCAAGAACAAAGGTATTGTCTATGATGGCATAGCATACAGGAGCTTTTGCTGCTTCGTATAAAGAAATGCCTTCAAATTTTTGTTCAGCAAAGCGCATTCTTCCCTTTTGTTGGATTAAAGACAAGAGCTGCATAAAACTCTTTTGGTTGCTTCCGAATTCCAGAGAAAGAACAGCACCTAGTGGCATATTGTTTCCAGGAATTACATCCACTACAGCTACCATTAACTCGCCTGAGATAACCTTGAGGGTTTCTTCCAGGCTCATGCCCATATTTTTTTCGAATTCCTTAAGCCCTTTTTGTATTTCAGGCTGTAGCATTTCGAAAATGGGTTGTAGGAAGCGATTGACTTCAGGATCTTGGGAAAGCTTATACAGATTGGTTTGAGTGAAAGCTTTTGCAGCATTAGAAACATCAGGTGAGCCAAGAACAACCAACGTTCTTTCAGGTAATACGTTTAATAAAGAGAAGCTGTTTTCTTGAGCTTGGATACAAAGACTTAAAATACCAACTAAACAAAGTAAAAACAAAGAACGCATAAAAATCTCCTTAAAAATTTCAAATGTCCAAAATTGCGTAGGGATTTTGCTTCCAACAAAAGGTAAGAATGCTCCATGACATCATTAGCCCTGTAAATAATGGAAGGCGCGGTTAAAAACAAAAGACAAGCAAGTAGAATCATTATTTTTTTCTAAGATTTTACGCTTTATTTTATGAGAAAAAACTGATTAAGTCAAGCAACTATTGACAAAACTTATTAGAAATCTTATATTAACAACAACCGTTGGTTAAGTTACATACAATATAGCCAGGGTATTGTTCCTGGTATTTTTTATTAAGGCTTTACTTTTAGTTTTATTTATGGCCTTGTTGTTTACGATCCACGCTCAAGAACCTCAAGATGATGAAGATATGCCTCCCATTCCCAATATGCCTGGTCAGCAGCAGAAAAAACCATTGGACATACTCAAAGATGTCCAGAAAAAAATGGAAGAAATAGGCCAAAGCCTTTCCAAAGGAACTGTAGATAAAGCTTCTGTCAATGAAAAGAAAATACAAGAAGCCATAGAAAGGGTTGCCAATTCTAAAGAAGAAGAAAAGCAAATCGTCTATAAACTCAGCAAAATGCTGTCATCTTCTGGCGAAAAGCAGAGTGAAGTCCAAAAAGAATTAGAAAAATTGTTAGATGAAAAAGACAAAAATGCTTTGCAGAATAAATTGAAATCTTTAGAAAATTTGCAAGAATCGCAACAAAAGCAAGAAGAAGCCAAGAAAGCTCTGGAACAACTTTTTCAATGCCGAGATCATCAAAAAAAAGCTATTGAAGAATTGGAAAAGATTATGCAGGAATGCGGAGCAAAGCAAGGAGAAGTAGATCAAGAGCTTAAAAAACTATTTGAAGAAATACAAAAACAAAAAAAGGCTTCTGATACTATAGAAAAAATGCTGGAAAATATCAAAAAACAGCAAAAAAATATCAAAGAAATGGATCGACTTTTTAATCAATTAGAAAACAAGCAAGGCAAAGTTATTAAAGACATTGAAGAGATTGTCCGCATGGCAAAGCAGCAGCAATCTCAGCAGAAAATGTCTTCTTCTCAAAATGAAAAACAAAAAGACCAGAGCAAGCAAGATAAAGATAAAGACAAAGATAAGGACAAAGATAAGGACAAGAGCAAAGAAGATCAAGATAAAAAAGACAAAGCAAAAGAAAAAGATAAAGAGCAAAACAAAAAAAACCCGCCTGAAGATGATAATGAGCGTTGGGGCGACCTCCCCCCCAGGGTCAGAGAATACATCAATGCTATCCGCAACATGAAGCTGCCTGGCAAATATCAGGAAGAAATTTTGGAATATTACAGACGTATGGCAGAAGCTAAAGACAAATAAT
>JABWCH010000522.1 GCA_013359215.1 Candidatus Brocadiia bacterium
TGTCATGGGATACATAAATATAGGTGCAGTCAGAATCATCCAGGATAAATTAAGGCATATTGCAACAGGCATGGGAAAAATTTTTTTCTTTCCCGTTTTCTGTCTAAACCAAGTTTGAGCTATAGTCGCAGCGCAATGTATGGAAAAAAAAGCCGTCATATAGCCTAAATATTGAACTCCCAGGCTCACCCAAATCATATATTCATGCAATATAATGCTCAAAGCAAAAACACAAATCACCCCTAAAACCACAGGCATTTTTCCTTGGGCAGGCAAGAAAATGTTCCGATGAGATACATTTCTAAAATAAATATTCCACCTCTTACCCCAAAATTCCCTGGGAGACTGGGAAACCAAAGGAGAGTCAAATACTTCTTCTAGCATAATCCCACTTTGCATAACAACTCCTGTTATGATGTCGATTAACCCAGAAAAATGCAAATAAGCAAAAAGCATAAGCCACAGCATTTTTATAGGAATCCAATTGTGCATCTCTGGAAACAGAGTAGACAAACATACAAGCCCAAGCACCAATGTTTCTTTTAAAAAAAACCGAAGAATTCTTATTTGCCCTTGTTTTTTCGCGATACTGGCATCTTCCTGGGTTTTAGGCCATGTAGGTTCAGGAAAGTTAAGACTCCAAAACAAATATCGGCCAAAGGATTCAAGATGTTCAGGCTTCACCCGATAGTACGCGATTTCAATGGACTTAATAATTTTATTAAAAACAACCATAGCGAAAAAAAATCGTATCCAATTCGCATATAGCAAACTCTCAGGAACGAAAAAAGGATAAGGAAGAATACCTGCAATCGCAAATATTAGGCAAAAAAAGCGGCTTTGCCCTGTTTGTTTTTGTAAAATAAAATAATCAAAAATTTCCAATGCCATCAATGCCAGCAAAGCAAAGGCTAACCAGTCTATTGGGAAGTTCATGGTGTCGTTACCTCAAATTTTTTATAAAAAATACAAAATTGTTCTTGACATTTATAAAATATATTCTATAATACATAAGCTTTAACTGATGGGGGATTAGCTCAATTGGGAGAGCGTTTGACTGGCAGTCAAAAGGTCGTGGGTTCGAACCCCATATCCTCCACCAATCCTTTCTTTCTACATCTCTTATACTACAAATCAAAATTCAACTTTTCCTGAACCAAATAAATAGGTCGTTTTTTTACTTCATCAAAAATTTTTCCAATATAAATTCCAATAATCCCTAAATTCGCCATAATCATTCCAGCAATAAACCACAAAGACACCATGATGCTTGTCCAGCCTGCAACAGGAGTTCTATTGATAAAATAGCGCAAAAAATAGTAAATACCAAAAGAAAAAGAGACAAAGCATAAAAAAAAACCAATGGCAATAGAAAGATATAAGGGTTTATTGGAAAAAGCAATGATGGAATTGCTGGCAAACCGTATCAATTTCTTCAAGCTGTAGGAAGACTTCCCTTCATAGCGTGCAGCATGTTCAATATCTACTGTAGTTTTAGAAAATCCCATCCAATGTACAAACAAAGGAAAAGATCGATTGTGTTCTCTCATCCCATAAAATCCCTGGATTACTTTATTATGGTAAACCCCAAAATTGGCTATAGTGGAATCAGCTTTGGTGTCTGTAAAAAAACTGTAGAAATGGTTGTACATGCGGGAAAAAAATTTTTTGGAAAAGCTGTCTTTTCTATTAGCTCTGCGCCCTAAAACAACATCATAACCCTCTTGGGCTTTTTGGTACATCTTGGGAATTTCTTCAGGCTGGTCTTGTAAATCGCAATCCATAACAACAACCCAATCGCCTCTCGCATAGTCTAATCCCGCTGTGATGGCATTATGCTGTCCAAAGTTACGAGAAAGATATATGCCTTTGACTCTTTTGTCTAAAGCCGCAACTTTCTTGATCTCCGCCCAAGATCGATCAGGGCTTCCATCATTCACTAAAACAATTTCAAAATTTTGGGTAATGCTCTCTACTGATTTGCAAATACGATTGTATAGTTCAGGTATGATTTTTTCAGCCTTGTAAACAGGGCTTACAATGCTTAAAAGAGGATATTGTTCCATATATCTCAGCCCTAGTTAAATTTTTTTTTGAAAAAACTAAAAAATGATAATTCCATTGCCAAGCTTAGGCCGTTATTCTTAATAAATCTATTGATACAACCGAGTATAACTTTCTTCTCTGCTTTTAGCAAACCTTTTTTGGATTGTTAAAAAGAAGGCATTTTTATCTTTAAGGCAATAAAAAAAGCCTTGCTTTCACAAGGCTTTTGTATATTTTTACTGGTCTATTAGGAGGGTGTTAGGAGGGATGTATCGCTTTTATTTAACTAGAACTATATGAAAATTACTTTATTGCTTTGTAATTTTTCTATTCTTCATTTCTATATTTATTATACAGAATTCTAATTTAAAATGCAAGGGGAAAAAAAA
>JABWCH010000523.1 GCA_013359215.1 Candidatus Brocadiia bacterium
CCTCAAGGAAATTCTCCTTATCTTTGCTCTGATATGGCTGGAAATGCTTTGGAATGGTGTTATGATTGCTATCAGCAAAACTATTATAAGAATAGTCCTGACAAGGATCCTAAAGGGCCTGAAAAAGAAATGGAGACTCATGTTTGCAGAGGTGGTGCTTTCGACAGCTTGCTAGACAATATATATACAACAAAAAGATGGCACTATTTTCCTAAAATCAAATACGACAATCTTGGTGTCAGGTTGGCAAAATGATTTGAGTACGATATTTACCATTGGAAATTATAGTTTTAGTTATAAATGCACTTTAAGCTATATTCCAAATCTTAGCCCCGAAGGGGCGAAATATAATAGCCAGGGGCAACGCCCCTGGTAGCTGTGGAATTTATCCCAGGATAGTAAAGAAAAAAATATAAAAATCTCTCTGAAATTTTTTCATTGACAAGTGAAAAAAATAATTTATATTTTAGGCATACTTAGGGCTAGTATATATAAGCCTTTCAAACTAAAAAAATTCTGCATTTCAACAGAGTAATTTGTAATTTTTGTAGCTATTCAGCTAGCCAGATAAGGGCGATAGTCAGCCCATGAAACTAGCAATTAGAGTAGTGTTCATATAATGTTTTTTTCATTAGGAGACTAAGCATGGCCGGTAAATCCAAACCTTATCCTCAAAAATCCAAACCCAAAACAAAACCTTATGACGACGATGAAGAACAGGAAAATGAGGAAGAGGAAGATGATGAAGTGAATTTACCTGATGACGAAGATGATTATGATGACTATGACGATGATGATGAAGATTACGATCAAGATGACGATGACGACGACGATTACGATAGAGATGACGATGATGAGGATTATGATGATGACTATGATGAGGATGACGAGGATCGCTAAAAAACCCTGATGATTCATCCATCAAGGATGCAATTGGGATGTGGTTACAATCGAAATACTCTTTTATTCTTGTTTGTATGTCAGGCAGGGATTCCCAAGCCCTGCAGAAAAAATTACACAAAACGGAGAAAGTTCTTCTTTCTCCGTTTTTCGTTATACAGAAAGGCAAAGCAATATGTTTAATTTTACCTACCATAATCCAGTGAAAGTTTTGTTTGGCAAAGGGATGATTTCTGAGCTTTCTCATCTAATACCAAAAACAAGCAAGGTTTTAATACTTTATGGTGGTGGTTCTATCAAAAAAAACGGGGTATATGAACAGGTAATCCAGGCACTTAAAGAACACAAAATTTTTGAATTTTCTGGGATAGAGCCTAATCCTTATTATGAGACCTTAATGAAAGCCGTGGAATTAGGGAAAAAAGAACAAGTGGACTTTCTTTTAGCGGTAGGAGGAGGTTCTGTTGCTGATGGAACAAAATTTATTGCTGCTGCTATGGAGTATTCTCTAGGAGATCCATGGGATATTTTGGCAAAAGGGGCTGCTGTTGGTAAAGCTGTTCCTTTGGGATGCGTCCTTACTCTTCCTGCCACTGGATCTGAAATGAATGGGAATTCTGTAGTCTCTAAAAAATCAACACAAGAAAAGCTTTTTTTCAATAGCCCCCTTGTTTATCCGCAGTTTTCGATCTTAGACCCAGAAACAACATTTACATTGCCTGTAAGACAAACCGTAAATGGTATTGTTGATAGCTTTGTCCATGTTGCAGAACAATATTTCACATACAATGTCAACACTCCTCTTCAAGATCGGCAATCTGAGGCGATTTTGGAAACTTTGATAGAAGAATCCCCTAAAGTTTTAAAAAATCCACAGGATTATGCATCTCGTGCCAACATAATGTGGTGTGCTACTCAGGCATTGAATGGGCTTATTGGATGCGGAGTTGCACAAGATTGGGCGACTCATATGATTGGGCATGAAATTACAGCTTTGCATGGCCTCGACCATGCGCAAACTTTAGCTATTGTCCTGCCTTCTATTTTAAAATACCAAAGGACATCAAAAAAACAAAAGCTTGCTCAATTTGCACAAAGAGTTTTCCATGTCCTTTTAGGGCAAGAGGAAGAAGAAAGCATCCAGTCAATCCAGAAAATAGAAGAATTCTTTCAGTCCCTTGGCATTGCAACCAAATTAAGCCAATATAAAATTGGTTCAGAAAATTTCGAAGAAATTGCCAATCGCCTTGAAAAAAGAGGAATGAAATTAGGCGAACATCAAAACATCTGCAAAAAGGAAGTATTAGAAATTTTGCAGCTTTCCCTATAACTTTTGGCAAAACCTCGCCACACTTTGCATAATTTTTTTTTATGATAAAACTTGCGTTTAGGTTTAGGCCAGTCCGCTTTACCCAGGGCGTTGCCCCATAGCTGTCAATTTAAGCGTAACGCGATGCAAAACCTAAACCTAAACCTCATGCGTGTTAACTTTTCATATAATTCTTTATATTGTATGGGGTTA
>JABWCH010000131.1 GCA_013359215.1 Candidatus Brocadiia bacterium
GGACGAATAGCACGAATAGATCATCTTAATTCGTCTCATTTGTGTTATTCGTATCATTCGTGATTTTAAAATTAGGAGCTAAGTCAATAAGCGTTTAAATAATTTGACAATGTTAAATTACTGTTGTTTATTAGCAATTACTTACGACAGTTTTTCGATTTATCATTGGCCACGAAGAACACGAAGGGCACGAAGAAAAAATTCAAAATATAGCCTTTGTACTCTTCGTGTTCTTCGTGGTTAAATTTTTCCTAAAACAAATACCTAAAATTCAGGGTAAGCCTTGAAATACAAGAAATCAGATTTAACATTGTCAAAATAATTTAAAACGAAACATGAGATTGCCAAAATATACAAGCATCTCACAAAATTTGTGTCCATTTAAACACAATCCAATCTATTTTGCAAAAAATAAATTTTTAGAATAGTTCTTGATTTTCAACTAAAATTTTATATTCTGGTAAGATAATATTACTTTATTACTTTAGATAAAAGCTGCCCTACAATACGCAGAGAAACGAATATAGCTTTAGATAAACTCCAATCCAAGCTCTATCACTCTATTCTTTGCTATTCTCTATGGATTTGCAAGCGATTTGTTTCATGCACGATAAGTATTGATTTTTTTATAATTTTATAACTTTAAGTTATTGAAAGGAAGGTGTCTATGCGTTTTTTTCTATACATCTTTTTTTTGACTTTTCTCGTTCTTCCCTGCATGGCAGTCCCTGTCGTCAATTTTGAAAATGCTACTCTTGCTCAGGTAATTACAAACCAATATCAAGCCTCACACGGAGTTACATTTTCTTCCACTGACGATACATTGGCTATATGGAAATATGGGAATAGCACTGCTGACCATCATTATGGAGGGCCTAATGGAGACAATACAACCACAGACCATTCATCAGGTCATCCTAGTGTTGGAACCTATTTTCTAGGAACAGCACAATGTTCAGGAAGGCAAAATTTTACAATCACCTATTCAGCATTGGTATCCCAAGCATTCGGAAATATATTGGATTTGGAAGGTACTGAAACAGCTAATTTCTATGCCTATGGGATTAATAACAATCTCTTGGCTAGTTTTACGAAAACAGGAGGCGCAAATGGATCTGTGCAATCCTGGTCTTTTACACGGTCTACTGCGGATATTGCTTATGTAAAAATTGATGCATCCTGGGTTGCTCTCGATAATATTTCTGGTTCTGACCCTGCTGTTCTTTCTGCAAGCAATACCAATTTTGGAAATGTAAGGGTAGGCACTAGCTCTACTGCTACTGTCACAGTAACAAATACAGGCAGTTCTGGTTCTACTCTTACTGGGTCGATAGGCAGCGCATCAGGAGCAGAATTTTCTCCTACAACAGGAGCAGAAAATTTTTCTTTAGGAAGCAATCAATCTTTCAACCGTACTTACACTTACGCGCCTTCTTCAAGAGGAAATGATTCCACAAACGTTTCTGTAACAAGCAATGCTGGTAGCTCTAGCAGAACATTAACAGGAACAGGTGTAAGCCCCGTTTTTAGCAGCTCTATCGCTGTGGGATCTACTATTGATTTTGGTGAAGTAGGCTATATCGCAAACCAAACTCTTAGAGTTCAAAATCTGACACCTGATGCTAATCTTGGTAATTTAACAGATATGACTCTCTTAAGTGCCACAATCACAGGACCCGATGCATCCTATTTTACTATAGAAAATTTCACGCCAGGTATGAAGTTAAGCAAAAGCGAGCTTCAGGATCTATCTATAAAATTTATGCATAACTATTCAGGAAGAGAAGATTATGGATATGTCCGAAATGCTACTTTAAACATAACAACAGATGTTGGCGCAGATTTTGGCAGTCAAGGCGCTTCTTATGCCTTTAATCTACAGGCTGTAACAATACCTGAACCTGGTTGTGTATATCTTCTAGGCGTTTTTTTGTCTTTGATGCTGATCTTTAAAAAAAGAATTTCTTTTTAGCTAAGGAACTCAATAAGTTCCCGATTTAGACGATAAGGAATCAGAATTAAATAACTTCCCCATTTCAAAAAAAATTTACCGCAGAGGCGCAGAGAGCGCGGAGAAAAGAGAAAATTTTGAATTATACTACGAAGAATAGGAATAACAAGCAGAAGCAGAGACAATATTTTTGGTTATTCTTCTCTCTTCTCTGCGTCCTCTGCGTCTCTGCGGTGAAATCTTATTGGGAAGTTATTTAATTCTCATCACTAAAGATTAACGAGAAGGAACGAGAAGGATAAAGATAACGATTCAGATTATGGATCATAGTCCGATTCGTTATCGTTATCGAAATTTTTTGATTTTCCTTTAATTTAAGCGTGTCCTTCGTGGTGAAATTTTTTTTGGTTCAGGTTTATCCTGGTTAGGCATATTAGAATGGAAGCATAAGAAAGTCAGTCATAGTATAAAATATCATCGCCATTTGCTCAAAAAAATTAAAATCAAAAAACTTTATAAGGAATTTAGAATAGTTCTTGATTTTTAAATAAAATTTTATATGCTGGAAAGAGAACATGGAATTACGGCCTTTCTCAAGGCTAGAAACTTTGGCATGGAAATCTTTTTCTTAATGATAGAGTAAAACTATGGCAATTTCAACAAAAATGACAAAATTGGTTGACAATCTTATTGCTTTGCGTTGCGTTACACCTCAGCAGATTGAAGTAGCACTAGCCGAACAAAAGCAAACGCATGAGTCTCTTGGAAAGATTCTCGTAAATAGAGGCTTTATCACAGAAGAGACTCTTACAAGCTTATTGTGTTTAGACTTGGATATAGAGCATCTTCCCACTCTTGAGGGGATTGAAATTGCTCCTGAAGTTATAAAGCTGTTCCCGCCTGAATTTGTTGTAAAATATAAATGTATACCTCTTTATATTCAAGAGGGTGAGCTTACTGTAGGGCTTTCTAACCCTTATGACATTGTGGCTATGGATGCTATCAATGATATGATCCGTAACACAGATGAAAGCCTTATTGTAAAATGCGTTTCTGTTTCAGAAGACGAAGTGCTTAAAGCGATTGACGGCTACTATTTCGATAAAACCAAAAAAGAAGCCTTGGATGAAAGCATCCAGGAAACAATTCAGCGATGTCTGAAAGATCTGGAAGGGGCTACTGATATGGATGCTTCCAGCCTTCCTGTGCAAACCCTGGTAGATCAACTTCTTGCTTTAGGTGCAGCATGGAAAGCCAGTGATATTCACATCAACCCATTAGGCAGCCATGTCCAGATGAGATACAGAGTGGATGGCATTTTGTGTTCAGGACCTTCTATCCCAACGGAATTGCAAAATAGTATCATCTCTCGTATTAAGTTAATGGCAAAATTGAACATCTCGGAGAGGAGATTGCCCCAGGATGGCAAAATCAGCTTCAAGCAAGAGAAGGTAGACATTGATCTCCGCGTTTCGACAATGCCTATCACACATGGCGAAAACATTGTCATTCGTATACTGGAAAAAAATAAATTATTCAGCTTGCGATCCATTGGGTTCAATCGCGAGATGCTGAGAAATATAGAAAACATCATTTCCAAAAACTTTGGACTCTTCCTGGTTACTGGCCCCACAGGTTCTGGAAAATCCACCAGTCTTTACTCTTGTCTCAAAAGCCTCAATGCCATTGAAAAAAATATTGTGACCATCGAAGACCCTGTAGAATATCAGCTTCCCTTTATCCGCCAATCCCAGGTAAACCATACTATTGGGTACACCTTTGCCACAGGCTTAAGAGCCTTCTTGCGCCATGACCCTAATGTTATCCTTGTCGGAGAAATTCGCGATAGAGAAACAGCGGAAATGGCAGTTCATGCAGCCCAAACAGGACACCTTGTTTTAAGCACTCTACACACCAACACAGCCATTGGTGCTATCCCACGTCTTCTCTATATGGAAATCGATCTGTTCATGCTCACTTCCATTCTCAATGGCGTTTTAGCCCAACGCCTGGCCCGCTCGCTCTGTCCTTATTGTAAAGAATCCTATCTGTCTAATCCACAGGAAAGCGAATGGCTTGGATACCCGCCTGAGCAGCAGCTCAAAATCTATCGCCAGGTAGGCTGTAAAAAATGCAAAGGAAATGGGTACAGAGGAAGAAGAGCCATCTATGAACTTTTTATGCCTGATGATGAAGTGAGAAGCCTCATGTTACAAAGGGTCGATGAAATAGAACTCAAGAAGTTCTGTATTGCCAAAGGCATGACTTTCTTCAAGCAAGATGCCAGAGCTAAGGTTTTGGATGGAACTACGACCATATTGGAAGCGATGAGAGTGTTACCAGAGCATTAAATCTTAGTCCCAAAGGGGCGAAAGATAATAGCCAAGAGCAACGTCCCTTGTACTTTTATCAATAGAAGGATTGTAGCATGGCAAAAACATTGTATTCTTATAAGGCCAGAAATAATAAGGGCGATGAAGTAAACAGCTCTATGGAAGCTGATTCCATTGCAGATCTGTTGAGCAAGGTAAAAGCCCAAAACCTCACCTTGATTAAATACGCAGTCGCTAAATCCACAGATGCGCCCAAAAAAACAGAACTCACAGGCTCTGTAAAAATGAAGGATGTCCTTCCTTTTACACACCACCTGAAAACGCTCTATTCAGCAGGTGTTCCCTTAATCTCAGGGCTTGAGGATCTAAAAGGCGAAACTTCCAATCCCTACTTTGCCCAGGTGCTGGACAATGTTTGTATGTCCCTAAAAAATGGAAGCTCCCTTTCTGATGCCCTGGCAGCCTATCCTAAAGTATTTCCTAAAATCTATATCGCGCTCATCCGAGTAGGGGAAGCTACAGGTAATCTGGATACAGCTTTGGATAGCTTAATCCGCTTTATTGAAAGAAGAGAGGATACAAAAGGCAGATTGATTAGTGCTATGATTTATCCTGTTACTCTATCTTTTGCTGTTTTCTGCCTTATTCTAGTATTATTGCTCTATTTATTGCCAAAAATTGTCCAGGTATACCAGGATGCAGGGGTTTTGCTTCCTTTCCCAACAAGAGTAATCCAGGCTGCAAGCAATTTTTTAATCAACAACGCATTGATTCTGATTGTCCTGGCTATTCTAGGTGTAATTTTTCTTATTTATGCTCGTACCAATGCAGGGCTACGTTTGCTAACCGATAAGTGGCTTTTGGATTTGCCTCTTTTTGGTACATTAATCATAAAAGACAATGCATCTGCTTTTTGCAGTACGTTAGCTTCCTTGCAAAAATCTGGCGTAGATGTTAGCGATTCTCTTGTATATTGCGAAGAAGTCTTATCTAATCATTATCTAAAGAAAAAAATACAGCAAGTCTCCAAAGCAATCCAGGAAGGCGAAAGGTTTTCCGTTGCCATGAAAGCCACAGAAGTTTTTCCTTCTCTTGTTGTTACCATGGTAAAAGTAGGAGATGAATCAGGTAAGTTGGATGAAAGTTTACAAAAAGTATGTATGTTCTATGATCAGGAAATTCCCAATTCCATCAAACGCTTTTTACAGATTACAGAAAACCTTATTATCTTTGGAGCAGGCGGAATTGTTCTTTTCATTATCATGGGAACACTCATGCCGATCTACGACTTGTTAAAAATTGTTGGGAAAAAATAGCAGATTAAAACTTCTTGTGGAGGAAATTTTATGAAAATTAAAAAAGGTTTTACTTTGATAGAAATGGTTGTTGTTCTATCAGTTATGGCTATTGTCGCTGGAACTCTAGTTCCTGTAGGAATGCAGGTAATAGAACGAGAAAGAGAAAGAGTGACAATGGAAAATATGGGAACAATTGCAAATGCAGTACGCGACTACTATCGAGATGTGGGCCAATGGCCTCCTGTCTCCACGGGAAACCAAAGAAATCTGGCAGCTTTGTATACAAATCCTGGCGTTACAGGATGGAGAGGCCCTTATGTTGCGTCTAATTTTGTTTCTACAGATGCTGCTGATAATACGATTCTGTATGATAAATGGCGAATGCTTTACAGAGCGATTCCTGATACTACAAGCCCTAATTTGATTTTGAGAATACAGAGTGCTGGGCCAGATAAAGCATACCATGCAACGATGCAAGGCGATGATATTGTGAGACAAGTCTATGTAGGTGATTTGACCATTAGCACAACCAATTCCTTAAAAGGAATCACAACCATCGCAGAAATCAATGCTATCAATACAGCATTAAACTATTATCGCGCTAGAAATTATGCTCCTGCAATCACTACTGCAACAACATGGCAAAACGCTTTGCGCCAGCTTCAGACAAGATCTTTGTTGCCAGGGACAAATGGTACGGGGACATATTTTTCTGATGAATGGGGAACAACATATACTTTTGATGGCGCAACTGTCAGTTCTAGCAATTTACGTTAAATCGAACAACTTGACAGCTAGGGGCATTCTCATACTGGAATGCCCAGGCCATTACAAATATATTCCTCTTTTTTTTCAGGATTCTTCTTGAACTTTATGAGAAAAACAGGTATAAAAAAATTATATATATTGATTTGCTTTGTAAGTTTATTTTTTTTCTCAGGCTGCTGGGTCAAAGTCAGCGAAGATAATACAATAATCCAGGAAACAGAAGCAAAGCAAAAGGTGCTGACCCCACAAAAAGAGGCATTTTTTAATTTTAAAGCGGCCTGCGAGCAGCAAGATTGGAAAAAAGCATACGGGATGCTGTCGAGCCGATGGCAACAAGATCGTTCTATGGAAAGCTTTACTAATAACATGAAACAAGTAGGGCATGAACACCTGAAAGGTGCCAGGATCGATACAATTGTCCAAAGTGTTTTCCATGGAAAACAAATTTGGGCAATTACTACGATCAATTTACAAAAAGATAGGACGATGTATGTTTTTGTTGAGGAAAAGGGAACTTGGAAAATTGATGGAGTGAAAAATTTACCATGAATAAATCATATTTTTTAGCCATTTTATTTCCTATACTTTTTTGTATAGGGGCAGTTGTATATGTTTCGAGCTTTGAGGTCCCTCTTCTGGCACAAGTTCAGTTTTCTGAAAAAAAAGTCCAGACAAGCGAAGAAGAGCCTGTTCCTATGCCATCTGTATGGGATAAAGCTAAAGACAGGGAAAGCCCTAAAGATTTGATTTTTGCTTTAACTGAGCTTCAAAAAGAAGCAGATATGCAGCTTGATGCAGAAAAAATTTATAAGTTACATGAATTTGAACTTATGAATGTAAAGATGGGCGAACAAATTTATAAAGTACAAAGATTGGAAAGAAATTTCTACTTCCCGCCTTCAACTCTACAACAAGAAGTAGCAACCTTGGATGATGTAGAAATTATTGGAATTTTTTATGGCAATGCCAATATTCGAGTTGCTGATGAGCAGAAAGAAAGATATGTAAAGGTCGGCGACACGATTAAAAATGGTAAAGCCAAAGTATTGGAAATCCGTTCTGATGCTGTTGTCTTTTTCATGGATGGAAAAAAAATAGAAAAGCCTATGCGCAAATAGCAAAATAGGATTTTTTTAGGTCGTTGTGTTTGAATATTTTTAGTATATTGTTTTATTTATTACAATTTAGGAGTGGAGAACTTTCATGGGACTCAAATGTAAAACTTTATTGCTTGGTTTAGCAATGATTCTTCTTTTGGGAACTTGCCATAACATTATGGCACAAGATGGCATTCCTGCAATTAGCTTAAAAGATGCCAGGCTGGATGATGTTGTTCGTATGTTGGCAGAACAAGCCAAAATCAACCTTGTTTTAACTAAAGAAATCGATAAAAAAGTAACATTGCAATTGAAAGACAGCATTCCTCCCTTAAAGCTTCTGGAAGTCGTTTGCAATGAACACGGCTATCTCTTGGTCAAAAAAGAAAATATTTACACTCTGGAAGAAAGAAGAAAAGAAACTTCGGACAAATCAGAGCCAGGAATGAATGATAAGCTTGGAATTTCTGAAGTAAAATCATCAGAAAAGAATTATTTCCAACTTCTTAGAACTCCCGTTGAACAGGTAGAGGCCAAGATCAAAAGCTTGCTTTCTTTTCAGGGAAGAATGGAAATCAATCGCGAAGCCAATGCTGTTTTGATTTTTGATAATCCTGAAAATGTCGGCAAAGTCAAAGAATATGTTGATTTCTTGAATTTAGATCCTAGCAGCGCATTAGAAGCCAGGCTTCAAGAGAGAACTTTTAAGGTCAATCGCCTTAGCCCTGATAGTGTTGAAGAAACAATTAAGGGCATGCTTACTCCTGAAAAAGGCAAAGTTACTTTCGATAAAAAAAGCATGACTTTAGTTGTCAGAGATAAAGAAGAAGTTCTCAACAAAATAGCCCAGTTCCTTGGTGCTGCTGACCAGCCTGAACCACAAGTTTATATTCGTTGCCATGTTGTGGAAGTAACCTTAGATGCTAACACAGGCACGGGTTTTTCTTTTGAAAGCGAAGGATGGAAACTCGATGATCTTGCTATGAATCCTACCTATTTTAATGCACTGCCTAGCAGCTATTCCAGCACAATGGGTATTGGACTCAGAAGCCCTAACGACGATTTTTCAGCTAAAATGTCTGCCACAGCCAACCGCAACAATGCCAGACTGTTGTCCAGTCCCAATCTGTTATGCGCCAATAAGCTGACTTCCAAAATTGAAGTTACTCAAGATCTTCCTTATACAACTTCCGAACTGGATAAGGATACCAACACAATTACCGTTACAGTAGCTTTCAAAGAAGCTGGTATTAAATTGGACGTAACACCCGATATTTATGCTGATGGTACAGTCAAGATGCTGTTAAAAGGCGAAGTTTCTGCAAAGATCAGCGATTTCACATACACAGCCAACGGTATTAGCAATATTGTCCCTGTTCTAAAGAAAAAAATTGTAGAATCTAACGTAATCGCCAAAGATAGACAGACCATAGTTATTGGTGGTATTCTCGAAGATTCTATCCGTAAAACCCGTTTCAAAGTACCCTTGTTAGGCGATATTCCTCTTCTTGGACTCCTTTTTGGTAGTGAAGTCCAGGAAATGGTCAAAACAGAACTCTTGATTTTCATGAATATCACAATTGTAAATGAAGAGTATCTGAAGAATATGGCTAATCATGAATGGAAAGCCCAACAAGAAAAATTCGATAAGTTCGATACAGAGTTTGAATTCTATCCTCATCTTAAACAAAAACTAGAAATGGATAAGCTCAATCCCCAGTACGATAAAAAATAAGATGCTGTATTCCTTTTGAAATTATTTTGGACTCTGGCATGAACAGTGCCAGAGTTTCTTTTTGGCTTATTTTATTTATTACCGAAATCAAATTTTATGATAGAAATCGAAAAATTATTCCGTATTGTCGCAGAAAAAAGAGCATCTGATTTGCATATTATTGCAAACGCGCCCCCTTATCTCCGAATCGATGGAGAGCTTGTTCCTGTAGGTAAAACAGTTCTTACTTCGCAGGAAACCCACAAAATGCTATACAATCTTCTTACAGAAGAACAAAAAAAGTTTTTTGAGCAGGAAAAATCTTTAGATATTGGTTTTTGCTATTGGTGTCAGGAAGATAATTCTATTCATAGATTTCGCATCAATATTTTTCAACAGCAAGGTGCGGTCAGCGCAGCCTTCCGTAGCATACCTAATATACTTCCTGATTTTGATGAGCTAAGGCTGCCTAGAATTTTAAAAAACCTTGTACAGTCTGCTTTAGGTTTGCTCATTATCACTGGCCCAACAGGCCATGGAAAGAGTACAACGCTTGCAGCAGCAGTAGATCTTATCAATACCACCAAAGCTTCTCATATCATTACTATCGAAGATCCAGTAGAATATATCCATGAACATAAAAGAAGCATTGTGGAGCAAAGAGAAGTTGGCCGTGATACACCTACTTTCCATGCAGCACTTAAATATGTTTTGCGACAAGATCCTGATGTAATTTTAGTTGGAGAAATGAGAGATAGAGAGACTATCTCTTGTGCTTTGACTGCTTCGGAAACAGGGCATTTGGTTATGGCAACTCTGCATACCAATGACGCTGTACAAACCATAGACCGTTTAGTCGATGTGTTCCCTCCAGAACAACAGCACCAGATAAGGCTTCAGCTTGCATTATGCTTAACAGGTGTAATTGCCCAAAGACTATTGCCAAAAGCCGATAGAGATGGAAGAGTTGTTGCTTGCGAAGTTTTGCTAAACAATACAGCCGTAGCTAACCTGATCCGCGATGCAAAAACTCACCAAATTTATAGTGTTTTGGAAACAAGGACACAAGAAGGGATGTGTTCTCTGGATCAAGCAGTAGAAAATCTTTATAGAGAAGGTGTTATTTCGAAGGAAACAGCACTATCCCACATGAAAAAACCAGAAAAAATTGCAAAATTCTAAAAGAGTTGGATTATGGTAATACTGGATGACTATCGTTATGTTCCCTTTCAAGGCAAGACTGTTGTTAATAAAAAGTGGTTGCCTATTTTTTTATTTGGAATAGAATGCACCTTTCGCAAAAAATGGACGACCTTAATGTTGGTTGGAGCATGGCTTACTGCTATCATAAAGTCTATTCTGTTCCTGCTTCTAACACAAGGGCAACTGGATTCTGGACTTTTACAAACACAAGGTGATCGCTATTTTAGCAAAACTATCCTGAGTATGGTTTATGCCCAATTGCCGTGGTTTGCCTTGATTCTTGCAAGCGTAACAGGCGGCTTGATTAGTGATGATCTAAAAAAAGGTGCTTACAGCATCTATTTTTCAAGACCTATAACACGCAAAGACTATTTTTGGGGAAAATTTTTTGTAACTTTATTCTATTCGTTCTTAGTAGTCTGGCTGCCTGTGTTTCTTTTCTGGACACATTCTTTCATCTTTTCTGGATTTACTCAATCCCCAAACTGGCATATCGTTAGTAAAGACATACATAGCCTCCGCTTTTTGCAAACCATTGCCTATTTGTCCACTGTAAGCATATCTATGGGTTTTTTGCTTTTAATGTTTTCTTGTATGAGTAAAAATTCCCGTTTTGTTACCTTATCTTTTATTGCTATCTTCCTTGTTGGATATGTGTTAGAAAATATTGCGCAAAATATACAAAAGCTATCTTTTTTACATTTTTTCTCCTATTTGGGCAATTTGGATAGAATAGGATATAAAATTTTTCTTTTTCAATCTTCTTCTCCTGCGACTTTCTGGACGGCAGGAGGAATTCTTGCTGTTGTGACCCTTTTTTCTGCTATATATGTATATCGTAAATTAGGGCAAATCATTTTTGTAGGATTATCATGATGACAGAGCAAGCTGTGATTGTAACGAAAAACCTTTCTAAATGGTATGGAGATGTTCGCGGTATTTTAGGCGTTAGCCTGGAAATTCCTAAAGGAATTACTGGGCTTGTCGGTAGCAATGCAGCAGGGAAAACTACGCTATTGCATCTAATATCAGGGCTTTTGAAGCCTAGCCAGGGAGAAGTCCAGGTTTTAGGCGAAAGTGCATTTGATGGTACGCACTTTCGAAGACAGCTTGGCTTATGCCCTCAAAAAGAAGCTCTCTATCAGCATACAACCGTTTTGGAATTTGTTAGTATACTAACGGAACTTCACGGTTTTTCGCCAAAAGAAGCCAAGAAAAAAGCACAAGAAGCAATTGAAAAAGTCAGACTCTCTCATAAGATTCATCAAAAGATTGAAACTTTATCCAAAGGAATGCGGCAATGTGTTAAACTAGCTCAGGCCATTGCCCATAAACCAGGCATTTTGCTTTTGGATGAAGTGCTAACTGGATGCGACCCCTTGGTAAAACATCACCTGAAAGCTTTATTCCATGAAATGGCGCAAGAAGGAGCTACTATTCTGATTACCAGCCATAACCTGAAAGAGCTGGAAGAGCTGACAGATAAGATCGTTGTCCTGGATCGCGGGAAAATGATTGCGCATGGCAAAATTTCAGAATTGCAAAAGCAGTCTAAAAAGCAAAAAAATCAAATTTCTATAGAAGGGGAAAATCTTCGCTCTCTGGCTTGCGATCTCTTATCCTATAATGATATTACAGGAATAGAAATCCAGGAAAAAGGCATTCTTGTCCACACTCAAGATTTTGAAGCATTTTCCCTTCGATTGCCTGGGCTTTTCTCTGAAAAGGACTATAAAATCAAAAAAATAATGCCAGTGACACAAAATTTGGAATCCCTCTTCCGATTTCTTGTAGGAGGCGAGCATTGAAAGGATTTTTGAGTACGCTCCGATGGAACTTTTTCCATCTTTTTCAAAATCGCTATACTATGCTCTTTGTGGCAATTAGTTTTCTCCCTGTTCTTGTTTGTATTTTTTTTCAGATATACCCTGAGATGGCGCAAAATACTTATCGAGTTTACCCTGACCAGCAAGAATACGAATTTTTACAATCTCCAGAACAAACAACGCCATCAGGAATTCCCTATAAGCTTAAAACAATAAAATTGAACCAGCAAGAAATCTTTTCTATTTTGAGCTATCGATTTTTGCTAGGATTTATTTTGCTTTTTGGGCTTTGTTGTCTTGGAAGTAAAGCTATAGGGGAAGAGGTAGAGCTAGGAACTCTCCAGATGCTCTTTTTAAGACCTATAAACAGAAAAACAATCTATATTTCTAAAGGAATAGCCCTTACCCTTACAGGGCTTGCTATCGCTTTGCTTCCTTTACTATCCATGTTTTTTCTTATTTTTAGATCTCATGGAGATTTTTTGATTTTTTTTCAAATGATTTTTATTTATATTTTGGGTATTTTAAGCTATAGCTCGGTTTTTCTTTTTATAGGGATGTTCAAAGGCGGCCTGTATCTAGCTCTTCTTTATGCTTTTTTTTGGGAATTCATGATTGTCGCTGTTACAGAAAGAGCGAGGAAATTTGCCATTTCTCATTATTTGGAATCTATGGTCTTTGATTTGATTGGTCAAAGGACAGGCTATATGTCTTCTTTCTGGGACGCAGCATTTGTCTTGGTTTGCGTGAGCTTTGTGATGGTAGTTTTTGGAATTGCTTGCTTCGATAAAAAAGAATTTTCTTTCTCTTAGATGAGCCAAAATCCACAACGCTTTTCGATTCAACAAGAGTAACCTATCTCGGTCAAGCCGAAACCAAAAAGGTATTAATCACGAATAAGACGAATATACAAATTACACGAATGAAATTTTTATAAAAACTATTCGTGCCATTCGTCTTATTCGTGATAAAAATTTTTGCTTTTTTGCCAAACATCTAACTTAGAGCCTATCCGAAAAATCCTTTTGGCTGCAAATTTCGATGCATCTCGGATAGCTTCGTCGAAAGTGACAAAATTGTCCTCAGAGTAGCTACGG
>JABWCH010000524.1 GCA_013359215.1 Candidatus Brocadiia bacterium
TTTCGATAACGATTAAGATTAAGATAATGATAACGAATCGGACTACGATTCTTAATCTTAATCGTTATCTTAATCGTTATCTTAATCGTCTAAATGGGGGAACTTATTTAATTCCGATTCCTTATCCAGGATATTTATGCCATCCACCGCATAAAACAATCTAATCCCAGCTTTTCTGTCTTTCTGCGGCTTTGGCATCCCATTGGGGAACTACGGTTTCGAGGAATACTTTTTTCTCTTTTTTCAGGGTTTCCATGTCAAGACCTATGTATTTTTGGGCTTTTTCTTTTGTGGAAATATCGGGCATGGCGACCTCCTGGGTGATGCCTTTTTGAGCGAGAATACGGCTAAGTTCCAGTCTGGCCTGGCCTGATTTTTCAATGGAAGTGCCAAGAATTCTGCTGGTTTCCAAAGGGGCATGGAAAGAGGCACCGTGGGAAGCAACGGCATAATCCCAACGCCATTGAGCATGGCGGATCAGCTTTAATGGAGATGCCATTTCTTCTTTGGTAGCTCCCTTATCCCAGGCTTCTTTGGCTTCGATATGAGCATGAGCCAGGGATTTTTCTGCTTTCATCCTCAATTCATATACTCTGTCTTGTCTGTCGTACACATTTTTCTTTAGCTCTTCTTCGCTCTCTCTATGGCATACCTGGCAAGATCGGTTGATGTTGTTAAGAGGGCTTTGAACATGGTGGTCTGTATATTTGATGCCGCCTTCTGTTACATAAGGCATGTGACAATCTGCGCAGGCAACCCCTCTTTGCGCATGGATACCGAACTGGAAGGTTTCGTATTCAGGATGCTGTGCTTTCAGCATCGGAGCTTTGCTTACAGCGTGTGTCCAGTCTGTAAAGCTAATTTCATCGTAGTACTTTTCCATATCCTCTACGCTCATGCCTTTGTCCCAGGGGAAGGTAAGATAGAATTCTTTGCCCTTAAAATAGTATTCAACATGGCACTGAGCGCACACCAGAGATCTTTTTTCCTGATGGGTTGCCTTGTTGATGTCTTTTCCCATTCTTTCAAAGGCTTCTTTTAAGGCAGGGCGAGTGATTTGCAAATCCATTGTCTTGGGATCATGGCAATCCGCACAGCCTACTGGATTGACGACTTCGTGGCCTTTGCCTGCCCATTTCCCTTTATAGAATGACTGAATTCCTTCCTGGTTCATCATTCTGGGGACATCAGGGCTTTTGCAAGACCAGCAAGTCCCAGGCATAGGCCCATCTTCTGGGCCTTTGGGTGCTGCTGTTCTTAATGTATTTCTCAAATCCGTGACTGCATAGTAGTGACCTCTTGGCTGGTTGTAGTCTTTGGAAAAAGCATACCCCGCCCAAAGAACCACCAGATAAGGATCTTCTTTAAGCATATCAACGGCATCGCTACTGTTGTATTTGCTTTTGAAGCTTACTTGAGCGGTTTGCAGATAGGAAGTGAATTCCCTGGGGAAATTAGCACCCCAGACATGGTTTCTAGGCTCAAAATCCCTCATGGGTTTTATGGGTTTATAGGCAATCATAGCCTCTACCCTGCGTTCCATAATAGAAGCAGCAAAAAGACCCAAAACAAAAACAAATATAGTTGTGCCTAAAAAAGCAGCATAGAGCATCCAGTTTTTTTTCTCAGTAGACATGACATTCTTCCTTTTTTTACTTTTCCTTTTTCATCAATTCGTTCATCCAATCAGGAACCATACTTTTGGTTGTTGGAACTTTGCTATAGGGCGAGCTGGAAAGGCTTCTGACCTTGCCATGAGGGGTTTCTCTATGGCAATCCCAGCAAAGGCGGCCCTTTCCATGATCTGCATTGAAGGTATTGTTAGCCATAAAGGCAAAATTTCTAAACGACTCTGCATGGCATCTTTTGCAATTTTTCTGGACTGCATTAACGCCTGCTGATTTGATGGTAATGGCTTGCTCTTCGCCTCTTATGGTAAAGATGCTTGCATGCCGCAAACCATCCATTGCCTTAAAAGCGTATGTTTGGAAAATATTATCATGAGGAACGTGGCAATCCACACAACTGGCTCTTTCTCTATGAGAGCTATGATACCATGTGGCATACTGTGGCCCCATGATATGGCAGTTCATACAGGTATTTGGGCTATCTGAAAGATAGGAAAAAAAATTAGATATATGGATCAAGAATAGCACAAGACCCGCCAGAGTCCCTGCGCTACAGGCCAATGCCATTTTCCATCTTGGCGAAAGCCCCAGAAAGTAAGCTTGTAAAGACTGCAATTTGTGTAAAATTTTTTGAAGATTCATAAGAAACCCGCCTAAAAGGGTCTGCGTAGTTTTAAATAATATTGTATTTAATAGGAGTTACGCAAAGAGATTTTTATTTGGGGGAAAATTTTTGTAAAAATTTTCCCCCAAACCCCCTTTAAAAACTTTTATATTTTTATTTTCC
>JABWCH010000525.1 GCA_013359215.1 Candidatus Brocadiia bacterium
TTAAGAATATTTGTTAGATTTTGTCAAGTTTTTTTTGCTTTTGAAGAAAATTTTTTTTGATATTGTTCTATTTTGTCCTGGTAAGGTTTATTATATATGCTGAAGTTTACAAATAAGCCTTATAAAATTTCGTAACTCTTTTTTAGAGTAGTATATAAAGTGTAGCTGAATAAATATTAAATATTATCCTTGTATTATAATATAAATATGATATAGTGTAGCTGTGATTCAGCTACATTAAGCCATAATAAGATACAAGGGTGTCAAGATGAAACCACAACCAATGAATGGCCGGATTGTATCGGCCAAGAGAAACGGGAAGACGTACTATTCCTATATGCGCACGTACCGGGTAAAAATAGATTCCAACCAACAAGGGAAAACGCGCGGCAGCGGAAAAAGCAAAGTAGTAACGGAGTCGTATTATTTAGGGACGGCGGAGATGATACTGGAAAAATTAACGCATGAAAAGCCCGTCGAAATTTACAACAAGGCTTTCGGCCTGCCCTGCGCTCTGTGGAAAATGGTACAGGAAATCGGCCTGATAGACATAGTCAACCGTGTAGTCCCGGGCAAAAGAGATCGGCAGGTGAGTTTGGGAGAATACATCGCGATAGCTGCGATCAATCAAGTCGGGCATACAGCCAGCAAAAGAGCTTTAGCTAAATGGTACGAAAGTACGGTGCTGCCCCGGATAACCGGTATTTCCAAAGAGCAATTGAGCAGCCAGCATTTCTGGAATGCTTTCGATGAAATCGTGAGCGAACAAGCACTGCAAGACAAGAAAATCAAAGAAAAGATTCAGGAAACCAGAAAATTAGAATTTGAGGAACTGGAGCGAATATTAGATGACAGCCGGATCGAAGCCATAGAAGAAGAACTATGGCAAGTCGTAGCAAAGAAATTCGACCTGTGTGCCGATGTCATCCTTTATGACGCGACGAACTTCTATACTTTCATGGATGAATGCACGGCTGCCAATATCCCGCAACGCTGCGGCTCCAATAAGCAAAAACGCTTCGATAAAAGGCAAATCGGGCTGGCCCTGGCGGTACTAAGACCATGGGGCATTCCAATCTTTCACCAAATCTATGGCGGTCAAACCAATGAACAATGCCTGTTTACCACGGTAATTTCTACGCTCGTGAATCGCTACCATAAAATCGCAGGCTCGGCCAAAAAGCCGGTTTTGATTTTTGACCAGGGAAGCAATTCACAAGAGCATTTTGATACCCTGAGTGACAAAGTACACTTTATTGCTGCCCTCAGTCCTAGTGATTATCCACATTTGGCAGCTATTCCCATGAAGGAATACAAAGACGGCTATCGTGGAGAAAAGTACTATTCTCAGAAATCACAGATATATCAAAGGGAAGCCCTGGTCGTCATGACTTTTAGCGAGCCACATAAGAAAAGAGATCACCGTGCATTCCGTAAACAACTGGAGAAGGTTTACAATGCTCTAAACACCAAAATTAGAAAACATAGCACCGGCAATCTGGACGAACTCAAGCAAGAAATACAGTATTCTCTTGGTTCCATGAAAATCTCCAGTGCCAAGGCTTCAGAATATCTCGAAATAAAAGACAATGTCTCCGGCGGCGGTATCCGCTCTCTCAAAGTCGTCTGCAAACGAGCAGAATTAGCCAGAAAACGCCTTACCTTTGGCAAAAGAATCATCTTCACCGATATGCTTGAACTCTCTCCTGAAGCCGTTCTTCGCGAGTATCAGGGAAAGCAAGTGATCGAGGATGACTTTAAAATCCTCAAAGACCGCCAATATGTTAGCTTCTGGCCTATGTACCATTGGACTGATACCAAGATCCGAGTTCATTCCTTTGTTACCGTTTTGGCTTTGCTACTCGTCAAACTGGTCGAATTTCAAGTCCGGGCTCATGGTCTTCAAATCAGTGGCAAGGCTCTAGTCAATGAACTTCAAGATATGACCGAATCCTTGCTCGTGTATAACCCCAAAGATGCTGAACGAAAACTTTGCACCTTGACCACCAATCAAAAGGAAATTTTTTCTGCCCTGGGACTAGAATCCTTTTTGTAAGGCATTTCCCAAGACTTTCCTCTTTATCTTATAGCATTTATCTGTATACTACACTAATTACCTTGTCTTTTCCTTATAATTCAAGGCTTCCAGAATTTTTGATCACGTTGTTTGTAAACTCGAGTATATGATGAAGAATGTTATTTTTTTTCTATGGTATTTGGACTGATACTATTATGGTATAAGCCTAGTTTCTTTAAAAAAAATGGACAGACACCGCTGTAACCTATTGAAGCAAAAAAGCAAAAAGGCCAGATACTTTTATAAAATATTGATAAAAAAGAAATTACTATTTCTAAAATCAAAAAAATAGACTGTTTAGAGATAACAATTTCT
>JABWCH010000526.1 GCA_013359215.1 Candidatus Brocadiia bacterium
TAACGAGTCCGTCTATCTTCTTTTTGCTGGAAAGGCAAAATTTCATGAACCATTCTATAGAAATCGGTCAGCACAAAATCGAACTAGAAGAAAAAGAACCCTTTGTCTACCATGGCAGCATAGATGCTTTACAATTCGTCTGCCGACGCTGGAACTGGGGGCAGAAAAATCTGGCACAGGATATGGCGATTCGATACCATAAACCATCACAGAAATACTATACAGACACTATTTCTTACAATGAAAACATGCTAAGATCAACCATAGTATCCTTAGTATGCGATGGGAAAAAATTAGAGATGGACGCGCTCGATGCGAGAAAAGGCGATTTCCTTCTGGATGTCTGCCTTTGGGTAAACCAGCAAAAGTCCCCTGAGCTTGCCCAAAGTCTGGTAAAAACACCACAAGACAGCCTATTTGTAGTAGAAAATGCCTCCCTTTCAGCAGAATTCCGCCCCTGGACATGGGGTGCCAAGATGAATTCTGTGAAATCATCGTCTGTCTATAACCCCGAAGCACAAGACATGCAATTGCTCAACGGCAGGTTCAGCGAATTGCTCTTGCTCAATACCTTGAAAAGATTAAGAATACAAGGCCAGGAAATTTCTATATCTCTGCAAAGTATACAAAATCTTCCTGGGGATATAGCTGATGCCCTGGTGGAATTCTCTGTAGAAATCAATCTGGTGCCAGAGACTCAAAAAAAAACATAAAAGAGGCAGTCCGCACCAGAACCCAGCATGAAGCAGTGACCATGTATCGCCTTTGTAAAGAATTTGGCTGGACACCAGATACCATAAAAAAACAAGATGCAACCGATATAGAATGCTTGATCCTGGTTCTGCAGGAAATAGAACAAGTAGGAAAGATTTTATCTAAAACATCAGAGAATGAAACTGTCATTTTACTGGAAGATTAGCCACTTAAAAGTGAAATCTCGTATAAAAGTATAAAGATTTTTCACCGCAAAGACGCGGAGAACGCAGAGAGGAATAAAAAATATAAAAATTTTTCTCTGCGACCTCTGCGCCTCTGCGGTAAATTTTTTTCTTTTCGATTCCTTTTATCCGTGTTAGGGAAAAAAAGAATATGCAAAAAGATTTTTCTTCTTCTGACTCTGGCGCAAAAACAACACCAGATAACAAGGCCCAGAATCCATCTTTGCCTGATACTTTAGGAGACGCTCTTCTTAAGCTTTTGGAAATACAGGAGAAAAGACAAAAAACAACAGGAAAAGAAGAAAATGCAGATTCTTTGCAATCGCAAAATTCCAGGCTAACCGATTTTGAAAAAAGCATTCAGAAGAATCTTTCCAAAAAATACCCTTTTTCCCGCGAGATAGAACCAGGAGAAGCCCCAGGCATTCTGCAGGAAGGTGGCCCTATCAGCAGGTATGTCCAGGAAAATTCTAAGATGGTCAACGACACAGCCATTATCCACGATGTGGTTATGGATATGGTTGTTCAGAAGCATGGAGAAGAAAGCTTCGACAAATACAGCCCAATAACCATGCTCCCTGCCTTTGGCGCAGCCATGTCATGGCAATTTATAGAAGATGCAACCCAAATAGACCAGGGAATCCATAAAGACCTTCCTGATGTTTTCGACAAAAAAACATCTACCTGGGATTTCATCAAACAAGAAGCCCACAAGATGGGTGGGAAGATACTCCAGGATGCAGCATCCCATCCCGAAAAATTCGGAATCGTAGGGAAAATCGCCAGCATAGCAGCTCCCTTATTCCAAAATACAGAAAGAGCAAAACCAGAAGAAAATAAATTGCTCCAAAATCCCTCCAAAGAGGAAATCCAGGCTGCACAAGAGAAAAGAAAAAAACTAGCAGAGATCGTCCAAAAAAATGTTTCCAAAGAATATCCCTTTTCTCGCGAAGTAAAGCCAGGCGAAGTCCCAGGAATTTTACAAGAAGGAGGCCCCATCAGCCGCTACATCAAGGAAAACTCCCGAATCCTCAATAACACGGCTATTGTCCATGATATTGTCATGGATATGATTTTGGATAAACAAGGCGAGGAAAATTTCGACAAATACAATGCCAAAACCATGGTACCCGCATTTGCCACTGCTCTATCCTGGGAATACATGAAAGACCCGTCTAAAATAGCAGAGTCAATACACAAACGGCTTCCTGATGTACTCAACAAAAAAATCTCCCTCGGACAGTTTCTCCAAGAAGAAGGCATTAGCCTTGGCGGAAAGATTTTCCAGGATGCAGCAGCCCATCCAGAAAAATTTGGCACTCTTGGCAAAATAGCCAAGATAGCAGAACCCATGCTCCAGGATTTGCCAGCCCTATCAAAAGGCGATATGTCGCTCAAAGACTTTGCACTAAAGTCCGCAAGCACACTCTCCTATCCAGTGGCCAG
>JABWCH010000527.1 GCA_013359215.1 Candidatus Brocadiia bacterium
CAGCATTTTGACCAAAACATTATTTTTTTCTTCTCTGCGTTCTTGGCGTTCTCTGGCCTCTGCGGTAAAAAAATTCTTGAATGATGACACGCCCTAGTTCTTAAGATACTGGGAAAAATAATTATCTCTGACTTGCGCCAGTTAAGCAAAGAAATTTTTATTTGGAAAAAGTTTTTCCACAAATAAACATTTCTTTGCGCCAAAATAAGCCTGAAATATGAGAATCAAGCTAAACCCCACGATAGATTTCGTATGCATCGGGAAAAGGCTCTAATACCCTGGGCAAAAGCCCGTTGGCCCAGGCCAGGAACAGGCCGTAGTTGAGTGCGTGGATGCCATGCTTTTTAAGGGTATTCACTCTTTGCATCATGCTTTTGCGGGTGACCATGCAGCCAGCGCAATTTATAACCATGTAATATTCCTTAATCTTGTCCTGGTCTGGCAATTCTCTGCTAAAATCAAAATGAACATCGGGCTGAACCATCTGGCGGAAAAGTCGGGGGATTTTGACTGTTCCAATGTCATCTGCTTGTCTGTGGTGGCTACAGGATTCCAGAATAAGAATTTTAGAACCAGGGGGCGTATTCTCCAGTGCCTTGACTCCTTTTACAAAGTAGCATAGATCGCCTTTTTTTCTCGCAAAGAGAATGGAAAAAGAAGTAAGCAATTGATCTGGGGGGATGTCAGCGGCAACTTTTGAGAATACCTGGCTGTCTGTGATTATAAGACGCGGCTTTTCTGGGAGGCGAGGGTAAAAATACCCTAGCTCTCTTTCTTTTAAAATTAAGGTTGCACAATCTTTATCCAAAAGATCTCGAATGCTTTCTACTTGAGGGAGAATTAGCCTTCCTTTGGGCGCAGCCAGGTCGATTGGAGTAACAAGCACGACCAGATCGTTTTCTTCCACCAGCCCTTCTACTGGAGAAATCTCATATTCTATTTTATCCGCCATTTCCATTAGGGCAACACGCAATTCTTGTATGCCTGTTTTATGCAAATTTGAAACAGCAACCAAGGTGTAGTTTTGGAGAAATTTTTCTTTTTCTATATTTTTGCTTTTATCGGCAAATGTCAAAACAACCAAAATATTGCGGCTTGCCTGGCTCATTTTTTGCAAAAATTCTTTTTCTTCCTGCTGCAAAGGGCTGTCTGCTTTTGTTACCAAAAGGATGATATCCGCAATGTCTACCTTCTGGTAAGTCCTTTTGATTCTAAGCAGCCCCAAATCTCCTTCATCATCAAAACCTGCTGTATCATGAAAGGCAACTGGGCCAAGGCGACCTAGCTCCATAGATTTTGTAACTGGGTCTGTTGTTGTGCCTGGATGCTCAGAAACAATGCTAACCTCTCTTTCAAAAAGGTTATTCATTAGAGAAGACTTTCCGCTATTTCTCATTCCATAAAGCACGATTTGGATTTGTTCAGCAAGCGGAGTTTTGTTCATGGCTTTTCCTAAAATACAGAAACCTGGGAATCTCAAAAAAATGCTTGTAAATTTTAAAAAAATATTTTATACTAAATCTCAACGTATAAAAATTATAAGTAATGAGAATTAAATAACTTCCTCATAAGATTTCACCACAGAGCAGCAGAGAGCGTAGAAGAAAGAAGAAAAATAGAAAATATTGTCTCTAATCCTTTGCGTTTTTTGTGTAAAATTCTAAAAGCTATTTCATTCTCTTTACTAAAGTTAAGAATTTTTTATGCCTGCTTTTTTTAAAAAAGAAGGATAGTTTTCAGCAATTTTACAGATGGCCTGAGCCAGACTCTCAATGCTTTGTTCTGTGCAAAATACCTTACCTTCATTGTAGTCGCCACCTGTGCAAGGTATGCCTAGAAAGCAAACATAAGGGCAATTTATGCTATATACATCCACTTCATCATAAATCGAAACAGGGTCTGGGCAATATTCATAAAGATCGAACGATATTCCTTCCAGACTTTCATATAAAAATTCTTTCAAGATAGGATTTTTGCATTTTTCTATTACAATGTCCTTTTGTGTTGGCGTACCTGTAACATCGACAACAAGGACAAGATCGTCTTTTTCCAGATGCTTTAAAAGCTCGTACGCGCCTTCCATATCTGTCTCTTCACCCCAGGTAAATTCAATATGGATGTAATCTTGATAAAGTTTACCAGAAAAATATGCTTTCATAACAGCATAGACCCCGCTAAAATTATCGAGATGCCCGTGGAAAATATTATTTTCTAGTCGGCTAAGGCTCTGAGAGATAAAACCAGTATCACTATGACAAGAGATTACAAGCATGATCTTTCCTTTCTTAGAGCCTATCCGAAAAATAATTTTAGGCGAAAATTTTGAGGCGCTCGGAGAGCGAGGAGAAAGTGACAAAATTGCCGCAAGTGTAGCCGTAGCTA
>JABWCH010000132.1 GCA_013359215.1 Candidatus Brocadiia bacterium
AAAGTTTTTAAAGGGGGTTTGGGGGAAAATTTTTACAAAAATTTTCCCCCAAATAAAAATCTCTTTGCGTAACTCCTATTATTTAATTCTTATCGCTTACCGATTATGCATGAAAAAAAATTGCCTCCGAAGGAGGCTAACTTAACTACGGTTCTTTTGTTTCCAGCTCGACCTGGCCTTCTTCTTGTTTTCCATGGCGGATGTAGGTGACTTTGATTGTTTCGCCTTTGGTATAGAACTTTAGGCAATCAGCGAGGTCTTTTAGGTTGGAGATGGGGAACTGGCCCATATAGATGATAATGTCGCCTTCCTGGAGTCCCATGGCATGGGCGCGGGAAGAGGGGGTTATCTTCAAGGCGCGGACACCTTTTTCAGTATAGGCAAAATCAGGCATAATCCCAAAGGATGCTTTTTTCTTGTGAGGCGAACTTGTTGTGCTTTGTGGCTGGTTTTGGGTTGTCAGAGGCTCTTCACGGTTGGCAAGATAGAGAAGGGCTTCTTTGAGAATTTTGGCGGATTTTTCCAGACCCTTGGGGGCGATTTTCTCGATTGTATCCTGGGGAGTATGGTAGTCTTCATGTGGCCCAGAAAAAAACTGGACAGCGGGGATGCCTTCTTCCAGGAAGGGAATTTGATCGCTGCTTCCCTGGTTGTTTTCTATAGGGAGGACAGGAATTCCTGTTTGGAACGAGCAGCCACGGAAAATATGGGGCCATTCTTTGGCACTGTTGCATGCAAGAACCAAAAGGGGCTGATCTTGTAGCCTGCCAATGGTATCCAGATTAATCATGGCAAAAATCTGGCTCTTTTCGGCAGGGCTGAGGGTATGGAGAAATGCACGAGAGCCTATATAGCCTGATTCTTCGGCTGTAAAAGCCACAAACAGTATGCTTCTTTTCTGGGGGTTTTTGGCAAAATATTCAGCACAATCCAGCATTACAGCAATTCCACTCGCATTGTCATCAGCACCAGGATGGGCTTTCCCAGCATAAACAGGCTTTGAGCCTACTTCACCCATGCCAAGATGATCGTAATGCGCACCTACAATGATGCATGATCGGGAAAGAGTTTTGTTTTGCCCAGGAGCAATTCCCAAGATATTGGCAAGCTTTTGCTTTCCATACACGGGGATCTCTTGTTCCCAAGTTTGAAAAAAATCCTTTCCCTGGAAAGGAGAAAGGCCACTCTTCTGAAAAAAATCTGCTATGTAAGAAGCAACAGCATCCAATTCTTTTGTTCCTATGGCTCTCCCTTTTTTTTCGGGATCTGCCAGAAATCGGATATGCTTCATCATCTCTTGCGCTTTGGAATCATTCTCTACTGTAATCAGGGGTTTATTTTTCGGAAGCTCTCCTGTTTGCGTATTCTCTGGATAGAATGTGTAGCTCATAGGAGAAGCTAGAATCGGCCATTGTCCCTTGAGTACATTGGTAGGATCTTGTCCTTGGAAGACAAGATAGCTATACTTTCCATAGTGGGGTAGCTTGCGGGCAAGACCAGCCATGCCTTTTGCATTGTTTCCCAAAATCCAGCCCAGGGCATTTTCATCGTTTTCAGGATGAGAGGCTGTAAGGACGAATATATGGTCTTCCCAGGGGAAAAATTGCCCAGAAATGCTGATGCCATTTTCCCTAAATTGAACGCCTTTGCATTCAAAAAGCTTTTTGAGAAAAGGAGCTTCTCCGTCTGCCAGTATCCAGGTAGAATGTTCTTTAGAAACAGGCGAAAGGGCATCTTGCGATACAACTGCTTTTCTTCCCTGACTCCATCTTTTGGCAACGGCTTCATGCTCTTTGTGCAATACAGGATTCGAAGATGCAGCAAGAAGAATGTGCATTTCTTCTGCACCAAAAATTTGCCCAATGGATGCGGGGATTTCACTTCGATATAGCTTGCGGAAAACATCAAACTCAGGGTCAACATCGATTCTTATGGGCTTGTTTTTAAGAAGCAATGCCACGTGCTGGCTTTTTTGCGTCAGAGGAAGCTGCATAATGGTGGCTTCTTTTTGGCCTTCTAAGGAAATAGCTATGGGAACATGCAATTCATAAGGTGTTTCTATTCCCTTTTGTTCTAAAGTAAATTGCAACAAAATGCCATTTGCTGCCTTATTTTGCCTTGCATCCTGGAGAGAAACCTCTGGTGCGCCAGCCAGGGCAATCCGTTCGTGGAAGAATTTTTCGAGATTTTGTCCTGAAACAAGAGAAAAGATCTTTTGCAAATCAGAAAAAGAAGCAACTTTAAATTCAAATTCGCGGTAGAATTTTTGTATACCTTTTAGAAATGCTTCATCGCCTATTCTTTTTCTGAGTTCATGGAAAAGCATCATGGATTTGCCATAGCCAACTGCTTCGGTTACAGGGGAATGGCGAGATCTGAACTGAACCAGAGGGAAGTCTTGCGAGGATTTTACAAAATCACGATACCTTTGCAATGTTTGTCGTCTGTACTCTGCGCCTTGCCCTTTTTTTTCCTTCATAAGATGGTCTGCCATGTATGCAGTAAGACCTTCGCACCAATTGCCGCTAGAGTAATCCACAAATACTCCATTGCCCCACCAATTGTGCAGTATTTCATGGGGATAGGAAGATTCTAGCAAAAAAGGAAGCCGAATTACAGTAGATCCAAGCAATGTGAAAGAAGGCATTCCATATCCTGTTTCCCAGAAATTCTCTATGAGTGCGAACTTATCGTAAGGATACGGCCCGATTCCCTGGGAATATAAGTTGAGATATTCCTCGGTTGCTTCCAGATAGCGTTGGGCAAGAGCATCGTCTTTTTTTCTCAGGTAAACAAGAGATGTGGCGATTGCTCCTTTTTTTTCATAAACCACAAGAGGGCCGCCTGTCAGATAGATTTCATCGACAGGCCAGGGAGAATGCCAGACAACGGTTCTAGTTTTATCTAGTATAGAATCTTGCTTTTTAGAGCCTTGCGAAATGATTTCCCATCCTTCAGGCAAAACGATTTCAACTCGAAAGCGAACCATCTTTTCCGTGCCTCTTGGATACCAGAAGGAATCTCCACAAAGATAAACACCTGCCGCGCTGATAATCCCAGGAGTTTCTTCAAAACTTCTCAAGTATTCAGCACCTTGTTGTGTTATAGGATAATGGATTTTCCCTTGGTAGCGTAGTGTAAATCGTAAGCTCTCTTTTTTTTCTAGTGGCTGGTTTGGCTTGACCTGATATTTTTTGAAAGCAACTCTTCCCGATGTATTTTGCGAGCTATTGATGCCTTCGCTTTTGGCATTCTCTAGCGCATTAAGAGAATCCAAGGTAAAGCCAGGAGAGATTTCTGAAATTTGCAAATTGCTATTTAAAGAAAAATCGCAAACATCTTTTACACTTTTTTTGCATTCTATTGTATTGACAATATCAATATGGCTTTCTTCTGGATGGATCTTGACCTGCAAAGCATGGTGGGTGATTTCCCATCCAAAAGAGAATGCCGATAAAAATAAGAGAAATAAAACCAAAATAGGCTTAAGCATATAGCCTTCCTTTCTCTATTTTAAATTTTGTAATAGTCTAAGAGCTATTCGAAAAATAATTTTAGGCGAAAATTTTGAGGCACTCGGAGAGCGAAGAGAAAGTGACAAAATTGCCGCAAGTGTAGCCGCAGCTACTCTGAGGACAATTTTGTCACTTTCGACGAAGCTATCCGAGATGCATCGAAATTTGCAGCCAAAAGGATTTTTCGGATAGGCTCTAAATGACCCTGTGCAAAATGAGCAGTGCTATAAAATAGCATCTGCTCTATTGTTCGGTTGTGGCATAGTTTTGGAATAAATGCCATTGATAGCATCTCTTGAAATATGTTCAACAGCATTTTGACCAGTCTATTCTAAATTTTCTTCGTAAACCACTTGCACAGAGGATAAATAAATTTGTAGCTCCTCCAAAGAACTCAAAATGGCATCGGCTTTTTTTTCCAAAGCAGCCTTTTCCAGGTTAGCTCCGATTCTGGTAATTTCATCAAAACCATAGCCTCCTCCTGCTCCCTTCATCCTGTGTCCTAGAACCTGAATAGAGGGAAATTCTTTGTTCTCCAAAGCATGGCGCATGGTTATTATGTCTTTGCGTTTATTTTCCAAAAAATTGGGAACAATGGCTTCCAAATCTTTGTCTATATGAACAACAATGGTATTTTCACTCATGTCTTTTCCTTTACATTACCACAAATGATCTTACTTCCAAGGCATTATCCTGAAAATTTTATTTTGGATTGATGTATTTTTCAATGGCAGATAAAAGCTCTGCTTTTTTGATAGGCTTGCTCAAATGAGCATTGCATCCATCCTGCAAGCATTTCTCCATCTCTTCTTTTAACGCATAGGCTGTAAGCGCAACGATGGGAGTTGGTGCTAATTTTTTTTCCAACTCATATTTTCGAATTCCTTTTGTAGCTGTATGCCCATCCATTACAGGCATCTGGATATCCATCAAAACAAGACTATAGCTATTGCTGTAAAATTTTTCCAAAGCAACCTGTCCATTTTCTGCTATGTCTATGCTATAGGGTTTATTTCTTAAATAGGCTTGCATTAGCAAATGGTTATCTTCAGAGTCATCCACTAACAAAATTTTAATTGTTTCTTTTTGTCGCATCGAAGTATCTTGTAAAATTGGCATTTTTTTAGAATGAAGACTGCCCCATCCTGCTAGCAGGGAGATTGTTTTATGTAGATCTACCCTGTTGACAGGTTTCGTAATATAAAAAGAAATCCCTATTTCTTTGCTTTTGCTTATCTCTTCGCTTCGGTTATCGGCATTCAGCATTAGAATTGTATGGGAAAGAAGTCCAAAATCTTTTCCTATCTGTTTTGCCAGCTCAAAGCCATCTAATCCTGGCATCTGAGAATCTAGCAGGAGAACTTCGCAAGGCATCTGGGAATCTTTTTTACTTTGTTTTAGATAAAGGAATGCTTCTTTTGCATCTTTGGCATCGTTTACAACAGCACCCCATCCTTCCAGAATTTCTCTGAGAATCAGGCGGCTAATCGGATGGTCATCGACGACCAAAATTTTCATGGATTTAAGATCAAAAGCCTCTATCTGAGAAGTCGAAGCAGGAGATAAGCCAAGCTGTGCTGTGAAAGAAAAAACGCTTCCATGCTTGTCTTCACTTTCCAGCCAGATTTTTCCTTGCATCATCTCTACTATTTTTTTAGAAATGCTCAGGCCAAGCCCTGTTCCGCCATAGTGCTTTCCAATAAAAGAGTCTGCCTGTACAAAGTTTTCAAAAATTTTCGATTGCTTGTCTTTGGGAATGCCAATTCCTGTATCAAAGATGCTGAAAAGCAAATTACCAGGCGTTTGGGATTTAGGATTAGAACAAATTCTAAGAAGGATCTCGCCGCTGTCCGTAAATTTTATCGCATTTCCAATAAGATTCATTAAAACTTGCCTCAAACGAAGAGGATCGCCTAAAAGGCGGACAGGTGTTCCTGGGGTGATATGGCACAAAAATTCTAGCTTTTTTTTATGTGCTTTTAAAGCCATGACTTCGCCGATTTGTTTGATCAATTCTTCCAGATCAAAATCTATACTCTCTAACTGGCAATGGCCTGCTTCTATCTTTGATAGGTCTAAAATATCATTGATAAGACTAAGAAGGCTTTCTCCTGCGTTTTTAAAGATTTGTACATACTGTTTTTGATCCTGGTTGAGGGGGCTTTCCCATAGTAAATCTGCCATGCCCATAATGGCATTCATGGGAGTTCTAATTTCATGGCTCATGTTTGCCAAGAACAGGCTTTTCGATTTATTAGCCATTTCTGCCGCTTGTTTAGCATAGAGAAGATCAGTTTGTATTTTTTTAAACTCTGTTATATCTTGCTTAATCGCAAAAAAATGGCTGATTTTGCCTTGTGCGTTGAAAATGGGAGAGATGGAAGCCAGCTCCCAATAAAGTTCCTGGCTTTTCTTTTTGTTGTGGAATTGCCCATACCACTGCTTTCCAGAATGGATTGTTTTCCAAAGTTCCTTGTACTCTTCCTGGCTTGTTTCTCCTGACTTTAATATCCGTGGATTTTTCCCTAAAACTTCGTCTTTAGCATATCCTGTTACTTTTGTAAACATAGGATTGACGTATTCGATATTTCCCCTTGGATCTGTGATGACAATAGAGCTAGGGCATTGTTCTACAATTGCTTCCAGACGCAATATTTTTTCCTGGGATTGCTCTAAAAGTTTTTTATTTTTCTGGAATAAGAGATAAAGGCGGGAAAAAAGTATTATAATTATAAAAAGCCTTCCAAAAGCTAAATATATGTAGGTAAATGATCCATTAATGCTATAAAAGCCATAAATTTCTATCAGCAAAAAGCAGCAAAATAAGCCAGCATTTTTTATTTTATCCAAGCAGAATATTTTCATAGTACCTCAGAAAATATTGTTTTGGGTCTACTGTTTTTGACGCTTATTCCAGGACAAATCATCAAAGAACACTATACAAAGAACTAATATCCATAAGTTCTTTTCCCTCTTCTTCTACAGCCATGAGCCAAAAATCGAATAGCCCTTTACGATTTTGTGAAAAATATAGGATGGTTTCTTTCATTTCCTTTGCTTTTGCTTCTTCCTGAGGAATCAATATCTGCCCATTTCTGAACAATATGCTCCCTGTGTTATGGCCTTCTGTACAAACAAGCATTCCATTCTGCTTTTCCATTTCTAATATTTTTAGAATGCTGATAAATCGAATTTGGTCTAGCTTGCCGCTCAAAATAGATTTACGAGAGGAAGGCAAAGGAAGACTTTTTTGTTCTACATTTTTTTCTATTTGCCGCTTAAAAGTGATCAATTTATGGACTCTTGCTGCTAATTCCTGGCTATTGAAAGGCTTTGACATATAATCAGAAGCACCTAGTTTCAGACCTCTTACTCTATCTTCGGGCGAGTCCAGAGCGGTTAAAAAAATAATGGGTGTCAGGATAAACTCTGGATCAGAGCGTAGCTTTTTGATGAGTTCCCATCCGTCCATTTCTGGCATCATAATATCCAGTACAATCAAATCTGGTTTTTCTTTTTGCGCTTGCAAAAATCCTTCTTTTCCATTGGCAGCACTGATGATTCTGTAGTCTTTTTTTAAAGCCGATTTAATCAGCCTTTGTATCCATTCATCGTCATCGATAGTAAGAACGCAAGGTAAATTTCCCGATTCTACTGGCTTGCTTTCAGAAATTTCTTTTTCTTCCAAGAGATCAGAAAAATCCCAAAAAGCAATCTTTCCTCCCATATCACAAGAAACCATCTTGCTGCCTTCTGTTGAAGTATGGATTTTTGTGATGGGGAAATCATGCTCATGGTATTTTTCTATGCATCTTGCAGATTCCATATCCCATAGAGATATGGCGTTTTCTCCTTGGGCAATGGCCATATCCATTCCTGATGAAGATACGAGTTTCTTGCTATTGCCTAAAAAAGCGCAGTCTGTAAGCCAATCGCGATCATGATGTAAGCAATACAAGGTATTGCCTGTTTGCAAATTCCATACCCTTAAATCTCCATCCAAAGAACAAGAAGCAAGATGTTTTCCGTCTTTACTAAAGCGAATCCCTGTAATACCTTGAGAGTGCTCTTCCAGTATCCACAAGCATTTGCCTTCCTGTAAATCCCAAACGCGAATTGTGTGGTCGCCAGAGCCTGATGCAATCTTGTTATGCTCTTGGCTAAAATCCAGACAAGTGATTTCTTGCGTATGACCATATAAGGAAAGAGCTTTTTTTTGTTCTTTTATGTTCCATAAAAAAACACTATTGTCATATCCACCATAAGCAAGGTACAGACCTATTGGATCAAAAGCAATGGCATTTATCCAACAGGAATGCTCTAAGCTGCAAAGGTTTTCTGCTGTTTGGGTATTCCAAAGAGAGATACCTCGTTCTGTTCCAATCGCTATTTGCTTTTCTTTAGGATGAAAGCATACGCTTAGAATAGCTTCTTTTTGGCTAACAATTTGTTTTATAAGACCGCCAGTTTGGAAATCCCATATATATAGGCTACCATCTTCACCTCCTGATGCTATTTCTTTACCATCAGGACTCATTGCAACACAAAGAACACTGCCTTTGTGCGCTTGAAAGTATTTCAAAGAGGTTTCTTTTTTCATATTAGCTTAGTCCCAAGGCTTATTCCTTCTGGTTATTTTTTTGTGGTTGGTTCTTTAAGGTTTTTCAATAGATCTTTTGCTTCTGTATGCTCTGGATTGCGCAAAAGAAGCTTTTCTATGTCTGCTATTGCCAGGTCATTTTTCTTCTGTTTATGATATAAAAGTGCTCTTTTCCAAAGAGCATCGACAGAAGATGTTGCCTGCGTAAGATAAGCAGTAAAATCCTGAATGGCTTCTGCTTCTTTATTCAAAGCCTGGTAGGACAGCCCTCTTAGATAATAAAAAACAGGATTTTCTGAATATTTTTGTATAGCGTTTGTAAAACAAACGCAAGCTCTTTCATATTCTTTTTGCAAAAAAAACTCCAATGCCTGCTCAGCTTCAGGCCAGGCAGAAAGCTCTGCCTGCCATCTAGCTATTTCTTCAAAGCCTGCTTTTTGCATTTCTGCCCTTTGTCCTGCCAGCTTTTCTCTTTCTCTTTGTAATGCTCTATTCTGGAAATAAGATTTTTGCAATAAAACGATATTAAAAGAAATCAAAATGATGCAAACGCTCGATAAAAGTATAATTGTCATGTCTCTTTTTGTATGTTCTGTATTCATGATAAAAGGAATCCTATTTCCAGATTTTTCCTAAAATACTTTTATTTTTGCTATCTAAAAGTACCTTTTGGTTGCATACATACTCGCCTTCTTTATAAAGAAGTACGAATACAAAGGGCTGTTCGGAAAGCTCTTTTTGATCCAGAGCAATACCGCAACGAAGGTCTTTTTTTTCTACACTGATATAGTCTCTTTCTTCTAGGGCTTTCTCTCCTTTTTCATCCATAGCAATTTGCAATTTCCATTTTCCAGGATTGGCATCCTTGACCTCAATCATAAGATTGTTTCCCTGGCAAAGGCATTGCATAGAAGTAAAGTCTTTCTCCATAACAGGAATTGCTTTGGTCATCTCGCGTTTATCAGGCTCCTGGCGAGCAAAGGCTCTTGTTTTTCCAACAGACCGAGTCTCTTCTTTTGCAACAAAGTTTTGTTTTTCGGAAGGCAGTTCTATTTCTTCAAAACCAGGCAAAATAGTAAGAGGATTGATGGCTTCGCCTGTCCCTTCTAAAACAGGAAGGAGTGGCTCAATGACTTCCAAGCTAGAGCTGGAGATGCTGGAAATTTCTCCTGAGCTGCAATTAGAGCAAAATTCTTTGGAAGAATCAAAATCGCTTTTGCAAGACTGGCATATTTTCCGATCTAAAACACGTGCGTACACAGTACACCTTTTGCATACAGGACAAGGCTCTGTTCCCTGAGAATTGGGAAAACGAGGAGCAATGACTCCACAATAGGGACAAGAAAATCCATGGTATAGGCTGTTGCGGGAAAGTTTAATAGAAAAGCCGTCTGTAACCTGGAGTGCGCGGGTGAGTATCTCTTCTCTTTTTATGCCTGATTCTATCTCTTTTGCCATTTCCTGGCAACAAACATGAACTTCATCAATCGTGACAGATCCATTCAAAAGCTTTTGGATATAGGGTGCAAGCTTAAAAGAGAAATATCGATAGATTTCTTTTTCCTTTAAAAAAAGGACAAATTTTTGCAAAACCTCTGTTGTTGATAATGGTTCATAGATTCCCTGATTGAGCGACATAACCTGAAGTATGAGCAAAGCAAGGGCATACTGGTCATCTGGGATCAATTGGTTGTTGGCAAGCTTTTTAAGATATATTTGTGGCCTTAAAAATTCCTGATGGCTTTCCAAAAGAGATTCCTCAGGAAAGCAAATAAGCCCTCCTCGTACTGATCCAGAGCTTTTATCTATCATCATGGTTTGTGAACTGATATAACCGTGGAAATTCTTCCATCTCAAAAGTGTCGAAGTAAGATCTAAAATGAATAAGTTAATATCTTTGCTTTTGAATTTTGGGGTGTCTTCAATCGATATACCTTTAAGATAGTCAGAAAAAATATACCCACCAAAAGGATCTGTTACCAAAAAATCGCAATTTTCATAGTGGAATACACCATGGCATACTACAAGTCCATATCCGTGTTGATTAGAAAGAACAGGCTTAGACTCCAATGCATTTATAATGCTGGCAAATGTCTCTGTCCCTTGCGCTAAAGGTCTCAGATCATACCATTCTTTTGTTTTAGGATTGCTAACTCTGAGAATTTTATGGTCTGTTTCAAAAATTTTATATTCTTGTGCTTCTTGAATCTCTTTTGTTTTTAAATACCCCGATATTTCAATCATTACCAGAATGCCTTTCAAAAGTAAACAACAATACATCGTCTTCTAAAGGTTTATCATTACGAACTTGCTCTATTTTTTCCTTGAAAAAATTGGCTATTTTGTTTTTTGGCAAATAGTCCATAAGAGAGGCAAAAGAGTCATAGCCGCCGAGGCATTCCATAAGACCATTGGTTGCTATAAAGAGTACATCATAAGGTTTGAGTTCAAGACGACAAGGAGGTTTGAGATAGCAATCATCTTGTGTTTTTAGCCCGATTCTGGGAACGCCAGATTCTTTAAAGAAATGCCCGCTGCTTTGGTGGCGGTTATAAAGATAAAGATAAGGCAAAGCAGCCCTTGTGTAGGTAAAGCTATTTTCCAAGGAATGAAAAATGCCAAGCAAAGCTGCAAAACAAGAAAAATCTTCATCATTTTGACGCAAAGAAGCAATTTCCCGATGAAGAGCAAAAAGAATTTTTTCAGAAGATTGTGTTTTTAAATCATCCATGCTTTTTTCTAAAAGGGCTTTGACGGTCATCAAGTTGCAAGATTGAGCCAATCCGCTTCCTTCCATATCGATAATGGCAATAGCATATCTTGCGAAATCTAAAGGATATATGAGACATGCATCGCCTCCTGGCTGAGGCGAAAATTCATTGTACACTTCAAAAGTGTATCCAGAAGCCTGTGGTAAAGAATGAGGATGTGCCATCTGCTGTGCCAGCTTTTTTGTTAATGCTTTTTGGGAAAGAGGATTCGCTGGCGCAAGGAAAAAATCCTTGACCTCTTTAGGCGTAAGCTGTTTTTCTTTAAGCCCTTTTTCAATATAAGGAATCGCTCTACCTGACTCGATCAAAAAAGACAAAGTATCATCCTGTTGTTTGCTTTTGAGTTTTTTTTGTATTACGCTTTCCAGTAGCTCTGGAGAAAGGAGTTTCATGACATCCTCTATAGATAGCTTGAGCGTTTGGGATATTTTATAGATAAATTCACGGCTGATGTCTTCGCTTCTTGTATTTTCTAGCTCTTCTAATATCATCTGTTTCGCTAATTCTGATTCTTCCTGCTCTTGTTGCCAGTTTTGTAGCTTTTGTTCCAAAACCTGGATTTCCTGAAAGCCGCCTTTTCTGTCTCTTTCTTGAGCAAGCGTGATTTCTAATTCTTCGTTTTTTTCCCTCAAATCGCGAACAAATTTCTGTAAGTTATTGTTATGTTTTTTCAGCCGAACAATCAGATCTTTTAGCCTGGCATTTTTTTTATGGATTAAAATAAGATCAGAAAATTCATCTTCAATGTCCAGAACACCCACTTTAATAGGATTTACCTTAATATGGTTGATTTCTTCTATTTTTTGATATACTTCCAGCTTATTCTCGCTCTTTTCTATGATATACCTTATGAGCTTACTGGCATCGCGGATTGCCCATTTGTTGCCAAGCGTTACAATTTCGATTTTAGAATCTTCTCCAATAGGATACCTTACCCCAAATTTCCCTTGCAATTCTTCTGGAAATTGTTTTTGGTCCAGATAAGGAACATAGTCAGGTTTAATACTAAAGAGAAGCTTGTCTTTTCCTCGGATTTTATAAATCAAAGAAAACAAATCTTCTACATCCATACCTTCTTTTAAAACAAGACTGTCTAATCGATCCTTTCTATCGCCTTTTACTATATAAATGGCTTTTCGGAAAAAATCCGATTTTCTCAATTCTGAATATTCGAGATCAAACTCTGCATCTTCGAAAAACAGATGAAAGCCTTCTGGCTCAATATCCTCACTTCGTATTTTTCCCAAGGGATAGCGAATGATAAAGGTAATTCTGGAATAGCGCGAAAGAACCTCTTCTATGTTGGAAGTAAGTTGGTTATGGGTTGCAATCCAATCTCCGTGCATTTTTTGCAATGCTTCTTTAAGCTTGGTATCCTGAGTCTTCTGATAGTCGCTTATGGCTCGAACCATAGTGTTAAGCTGTTGATGTGGATAAAGCAATATCGATAGTATAGACTCGAAAATTTTTTCTGTAAGCTCAAAATCCCGAAGGTATACATTCGTAAGAACCTGGGGAGGTCTTGGCCCTTCGCCACGCAAGTACTCTAACAATGTTTTGATATCCGCTTCTTTGCGAATCAAAATAGAATGAATGCGGTTGACCTTTAAAAATTGATACAATGTATTTGTATAGTCATCAAAAGGCTTTAGGATTTCATACTTTTTATTTTGGTAATACAGGGGGAAAACCCTTAAGCCTTTTTTTAAAATCAAAAAATAGTAGCCTACCCCTTCCTGTCCTTTTTCACAAAGAGAGTAAAGTTTTTTTTCTAAAATAGAAAAAACCTTTGCAGAAGAAGACGGATCAAGGCTGGTAAGCAATTCATATAATTCTTTCATCTTCAGAATCCTATTTATTCAAAACTTTCGCCATTCGACCTTGTAAGTATAACACGCAATACATGAATAAAAATATCATAGCAAGAATGCTTTTTTTTTCAAGGAGATTCTTTTTCTATGTTTGGCGCATTAATTTGACAATGTTAAATTACTGTTGTTGATTAGCAATTACTTACGATAGTTTTTCGATTTATCATTAACCGCGAAGAACACGAAGGGCACGAAGAAAAAATTCAAAATATACGGCTTGTGCCAGTTGAAAAGCCTTTAATCTTTGGTCTGAAATGTCTATAGATACCAGCCCATGGCAACACCCCATAGCTGTCAATTTAAGCGTAACGCGATGCAAAACCTAAACCTAAACCTCATGCGTGTTAACTTTTCATATAATTCTTTATATTGTATGGGGTTA
>JABWCH010000133.1 GCA_013359215.1 Candidatus Brocadiia bacterium
CGGATTCCTGTGAGTACTTCATACAAGGTGATCCCTAAAGAAAAAATATCGCTTCTCTGATCCAGTTTTTGCCCCTGAGCATGGGCTATCTGCTCTGGTGACATATAGTCTGGGCTTCCTAAAATTTCATTTGTGGCAGTGATAGAAGGGGTTTCCTGGCTTTTGGCTAAACCAAAATCCATTAATTTAGGAATTTGTCCTTGTTCGAGAAGTATGATATTGCCAGGCTTGATATCGCGATGGACTATGCCTTTGTCATGGATATGCTGAAGGGCACAGGCAATCTTTTCAAAGGTTTCTGCTACCCAAAAGGAGTTTTTTCGAACGGTTTTTATGATTGACTCAAGGGTTTTTCCTTCCACGTATTCCATAGTGTAATAGTAAGGAGGCGATTCCAGATGGGCATCATGGAAACGCACAATATAAGGATGATGGGTCTGGGATAGCCTTTTTACCTCACGTTTAAAACGAAGCAGTGACTCTTCATCGCTAGTGTGGTTTCCAAAAATCAGTTTGATGGCTACATACTTTTGTTTTTTGAGGAGTTTTGCACAAGCCCATGATAGAAAAGAGGATTCTTTTTGATCCATAGCCTTGTAGACAATCCCCATTCCACCTCGCCCTAATTCTTGAACGATCCGATAGCGTTGATCAAAGATTTCACCAGGCTCTAGCTCTCGGAATTCTTGTTGTATATTTTCGTTCATCCTAAGTACTCCTTTTCTGGTAAATTTCGGGTCTGATTTATTCGTTAGATCCGTGCGCCAATAATCTTTCCACTGGTTTTATTGGCTTTGATTTTGATTTCAATTCTGGCACCTTTGTCTATGGTCTCTGCCCTAAGTCCTGTTACATTTTTTAGATTTGTGGCTTCGATAGATGCTTTCACTTCTGCCTGATGGATTTCCTTGGTCTGGATCAGCTCGCTGTCCTGGATTTCCTCTGCCTGGGCTTCTATGTTGAAAAGGCTGCCTTCTAGCTTGTCTGTCTGGATCGCTGTAAAATGGGTTATTTGGCCTTCCTTTTCTTGCTCCTGGCAGACTGGCTCTGGAAAAAGATATTTTTGGAAAGCATCTGCCAGTTCATTGGCACTAGAATACCTTTTATCACGGTTTTTTTCCATGCATTTTAAACATATCGCTTCCAGCGCATCAGGAATTTCAGTATTCTTTTCTTTAGGGGAAGGGGCTGCATGATAAGAGCATGTTCCTAAAGAATCTTTTTCATTAGGGTAAGGAAGAACGCCTGTCAACACTTCGTATAGAGCGACCCCCAACGAATAAATATCGCCTTGCTCATCGAATTCCTTTCTATCGAAATTTTCTGGCGGCATATAGACTGTAGTTCCGATGTTCAAGCCAAAATCCAATAGCTTTGGCTCTTGATCCTGGTTGACCAAATAGATATTGGAAGGCTTAATATCGTGATGGTAAACCCCTTTTTCGTGGGCATGCTGGAGTGCCTTGGCTATCTTTTGGAAAATTCTTGCTACCCAAGGGAAGCCCTTTTGTCCTGTTTTGGGAACATCCTTCAGTGTGCGACCTTGCAGATATTCCATGGTATAGTAGCAATATGTAGTTTCCCCGAAATCGTATATTTTTACAATATTCGGATGATCCAGATTGGCTATGCCCTGGGCTTCTTTCAAAAATCGTTCTTTATTTACTAAACAGTTTTGGAGAATCTTGAAGGCAACAGGACGATTTAGTATAGTATCCAAGGCTTTATAAACATAGCCAATCCCACCTTTTCCTAAAAATTCCTGGTTTTGGTAACGTGGTGGCAAGGAATATATCTTTTGGCTTTTGAGATAACTTTGTGAATAGGGCGTTTTGTCCTGGTCTATTTTAGCGGATTCTTTTGCATCTACATCCGAGTTGATTTGGATTCTGCTTTCCATGCTTGTGACTCCTGTTTTCTATGGTTAAGAAAGATTTTTGGGCAACTTCAAGTTGGGGATTACCAGCCGAAGCAACCAATACGATAGCCTTCCGAATCTGATATATCTAATACAAAAATTTCTAAGGTAGTATTTCCATTCGGATTCAGACAAAAGCTCCCAGGTTCCTTTTTCATCCTGGGATACTGTTTTTCGCCTGTCGCAGATGGGACAGGCCAGGATTTTGCGCATGCCTAATTTTTTTGCAAGATATGGAAATTCGATTCTTCTTGTACTCATTTGCTCTCTTGGGTGGCGTGGGCAGGACAAATCTTCTGATTTGCAAGTGCTTCCCAAAATATTGGAAAGAAAAGATTCTATCCGTTTGAAAATTTGATGAGCATAGGATAGTCCAAGGCTCTGAAGCTCTTTTTCTAAATGAACAAGAGCTTCCCGAATTTCGATGATTTCATTCCAATCTTTGATGGCTTTCATTTCTTCGATAGGTGGCGATATATCCAAAATCTCTCGCAATTTTTCAAGATTTTTCTGTTCTTCATGGGTGGTTGCCTCAGATGCCGCCTGATCTGCAAGAATTTTGGCTTCTTTCAGATGCCCTTGCCAGACCAGGAAAAAAGCCTGCCTGATGGTTCGATCTGGGCTATTGCCTGTGAGCAGTATTTTTAAATCCAGGCACAGCATCAAAAGCGGGCTGCAACTTTGCCCCCAAGTTTTCCACAGGCAACTTTCCAAAACCCGTAAAGCAGAAAGTGCCTTAGAAAGATCCAAAGAAATGTTTGTTGTCATAGTATTTTCTCCTATAGTTTTTTACAAGCCACTATGTTACGCTTTGCGTAACTTTTTTCATGATGAAATGTTAGGGATCAGCAGAGCGTAGTGTAAGCCTTCTGTAAGGAATCAAAAACAATACCGCCTGGCATTTCAAAAAATTTTATTCGACTCTTGAGACTGGCATAAAAAAAATTGGGACACCTGTTTTTTTGATTCCTGAAAGAAGGCTTACACGAAACGATCTCTTCAGATAAAACCCGCTTGCTGCCTGAAGTTTCATACCAGAAATGCCCTTTGTGGCATTCCTGGATAAACAAGATTTGTTTTAGCAAACTCTGTGCCAATTTTTATATAATACATAACTCAATATGGAAAAATATTTTATAGTAAATTCATTTTTAAAAAGAAAAATTATAACCTTAAATTTTGGGAATGAGGCTAAAAAATTAGAGGAAAGAAGCCGTCGATTTTCGATTTTCTTTTTCAAGCTATTTCTGGCTTTCCATTAAGCGCAGCATCGGTTACGGCCATTTTAAAAAAACTTGACATATCTTTGTTTTTCCAATAGAATTAGAAAACGATATTTTAAGTATAAAGATACTTGTACTATAATTTGGCAATGCTGCATTTCGGCCAATCGAGGAGAAAGCAAGAGACAAGGCTTACATGGAGCGGTCGATTTCGTGTGATATTGCCAGGATAATCAGGAGACAATTTTTTTATGAAAATAATCCAAAAATCCTTTTTCTATTCTTTTTGGGGTTTGTTTTTGTTGGTTTTCATTTTGGGTGGATGTGGTGACAGCAGTAGCAGCAAAACAGAGCAAAAAGAAATAGAAATTTTTGGCTCTTTGAACTCTCTTGGTTCTGGAGGGGGAAATCGTGTTGCTTCTGCTGGCTTTTGGCTGCCTATATATGAAGATATAAAACAGCTCAACATCTCTGATCCTGGTGTAACGGCGATAGATAACAATGGCAATATTCTGGATGCTCGGCTTTATATATCTTCCCATTTTTATTATTGCAATTTTTATTTAAGAAGCGATACAAAGTATTTTACCTATTCGCTTTTCGATAAGGCGAATGATAAATTTTATTTTAATAGCAAGACCATTGATGTAGATTCTTTAGATGGTCTAAGTAAGATTTATGATGATGTAGCAGTGGGAAAATTCCAGATTGACCAGAAAATTCCCATGAATCTATTCTTGCATGATAGCACCTATGGGGATCTTACGTTTGACGACAGTATGGCAGGCAGATCAATCAAGTGTTACATCCATGATTTAGAAGCAAAAGAAACAAACCTTGGCTATTTTTCATATTTTATAGAGCCTGTTTATATGGTCAATGTTCTTTTTCCCTATAAGGACAGGAAGGCTTCTGCTGCTAGAAATAAAGCTTTGGTTACTATGGTCATGAAAATGCATGAAAAGTATCAGAATGGGGTATATCTAAATCCTAAAACCAACCAGAAGTTCCAAAGTGGAGATACTGTGGAATTGTGGTATCAGACACAGAATGGGCTTATGGAAATCGTGGATGCTTTTCCTGATGACCCGAACAAACAAGATGCTGAAATAACTGAAAAGCCTGATGGTCTATACATCCATTTCCAGATCAACCAGGAAGGCAATTATCTTTGTGGGCCAGTCAATGAAAGGGCTTGCGTTACTTTCCGCCTTCTCGATGGCAAAGGAATGCCTCTTCCATACACTAAAGTTTTAGCCAAAGGTGTCAATAGCACCTTCCAAAACCAGGCCAATACAGACAAGGATGGAAAGGCAAAGCTTTATGTCAAAAAGGCCACTTCTCAGGAAAAATCGACGATTTCGGTATTGATGGGCAATTTTATAGCAAAGCTTGCAGAAATCAACAACCCTGACTATTCCCATGAGAATGGCTGTATGGATTTGGGTGATCTGGCATTGCAGGATTTTTGTGAAATAGAGGGTTATGTAACCGATGGAAATGGAAAAGGCGTTGAAGATTATATCATCAAGACCAATGCACAAGGGGAAGCGGTTACAGATGCAAATGGATACTATAAAATCAGCGATCATGTAGCCAATAAAATACAGATTCTTCTGTACAACAAAAATCAAGAATACCAGCAAAAGAAAGAAGTAGAAGCTTTAGCAGGTGAAACAAATAAGGTGGATTTTGTTTTGTCTTTTCCAGCACCTTCTGTGGACTTGGTGCAGCCTGAAGCAGGCCAGAAATTCCTTCCAGGCCAGACCATAGATTTAAAGGCAGAAATCCCTGCTGTCAGGAATGCCATTGTCTCTGTAAAATTCTACGAAGGCGACAATCTTATAGGCGAGGTTACAAGCAGCCCCTATAATTTTTCCTGGACTCCAGGCACAACGGGAAAGTATTTGCTTTATGCTATTGCCACAGACGATAAAAATCTTACAGGAAAATCCAATCCTGCGGATGTTCTTGTGAATACTCCGCCCCAGATTGCCATAACCTCTCCTGTTGCGAATACGATTTTCCTCAAAGAAGGCCAGGCAGTGGATATAGCCATTACCGCGCAGGCAAACGATGCAGAAGGCAACATGGCAAGCATATCTTTCTTCAACAATGACAATATGATAGGACACCAGAAAGAAGCCAAAGCTTCCTTTACCTGGACAAATGCTCCTGTAGGCATTCATAATCTTAAAGCTCTGGCTAAAGACAATCTGGGAGAGGCTGTTTTTTCCGATACAGTGAAAGTGGTTGTCAATGGAAAGCCTGGCATTGTATTTCAATCTCCTTCCCATAATCAGATATTCCCAACGCCTGCAAATGTCAACATGAGTGTCAGCGTGCAGGATCAGGAAAGAACGGTGGTTTCGGTTACCTTCTATGCCAATGGCATACCTGTTTCTACCATCCCTTCCCCTGGCCCCTATAGCTATGTCTGGACAAATGCTCCAACAGGCAAGCACAACCTCAAAGCAACCGTGAAAGACGACTTTGGCTCAGAAGCAAGCACAACCCTAGATATTGAAGTTCTGGATGATCCTATGGTCGTTACTCCCACTAGTTCCCTAAAATCGCATGGTTTGCCAGGCGGGCCTTTTAATCCAGAATCGCAGACCTATACCATTTCTGTTTTGCAGAGATCCGTTAGCTGGAGAGCCAGCAAAACAGCATCCTGGCTCACGATAAGCCCAGAATCTGGCACATCCAATCCTGGTCAGCCATCTCAGGTTGTTGTTAGCATCAATGCAAGCGCAAACAGTTTGCCTTCTGGTCTTTACAAAGATAGCATAAACTTTATAAACCTTACCAATGGTCAAGGCAATACCACAAGAGACGCAGATCTATCGATCAACTATAATCCAAGCATTGCCATTACCAGCCCTCAGGAAGGCAGTGTATTCCTTACCAATAGCTTGGTCGCGATTGAAACCAGTGTCAGCGACCCAGACCGCAAGAAAAGAAGCGTGCAGAAGGTAGATTTCTATGCAAACGAACAAAAGATTGCAACAGTATCGACTTCGCCCTATTCTTATTCCTGGAAAGCTTCGGATCAAGGGCAATATGCAGTCAAGGCTATTGTTACAGACAGCTTGGGAGCAAGCGTAACATCCAACACCGTGAACATCGTTGTCAACAACGCTCCTTCTGTTGTTTTGCAATCTCCTGTGGATGGAAGCCTGTATCTTTCTAATTCTGATATTTTGCTCCGTGCGATGGCACAGGATAGCAGAAGAAGAGGCATTAGCAAGGTTGAATTTTTCCAGAATGGAATCCTCATAGGACAAGGAAATCCAGCAGGCAATGGACTGTATGAATATACATGGAAAAATGCAAGTGCTGGAACATATTCCATCAAAGCAAGGGCTACAGACAACTACAATACATCGATAGATTCGAGCAGTGTGAGCATAGAGGTCAACAATCCTCCTGTTGTTTCTATCACAAGCCCTGCCAACAATGCTGTTTTCCTCGCCAATTCTCCTATCAGCATACAGGCAAATGCTACAGATGCTAGAAAAGGTAAAAGAAGCATACAAAAGGTAGATTTCTACGCAAATATGATCTATTTGGGAACAGCCACAACAGGCTCAAACAGCATATACACTATAACCTGGCAGAATCCGTCCCAAGGAAGCTATGCTTTAAAAGCAAAGGCAACGGACGATAAGAATTTTGTAACAGAATCCGAAGCCGTCAATATTAAAGTCAATGCAGCACCTGGCATTAGCATAACATCTCCTGCCAATGGCTCTGTCTTTGCCACCAACCGAACGGTGAATATTGTGACAAAGCCTGTGGATGCGGATCGCAATCCTTTGAAAACAGTTGCTTCTGTGGAAATCTATGCCAACAACCAGAAGATTGCCACGCTGACAAGCGAGCCTTATAGTTATGCCTGGATTCCCGATACACCTGATTCCTATCAGATCAAGGCAATCGTGACAGACAACCTTGGATATACTGCCACATCGAACCTTGTGGATATAACAGTAACCAACGCGCCTACAATCAGCATAACCTCGCCTCAGAATGGGGATATTATCCAAAGCCTAAGCGATATTACTTTGCGTGCCATGACTGCGAGCAAATCAGCTAGAGCTATAAGCAAGGTAGAGTTCTTTGTAAACGACAAATACATTTTCACGGGAGTAGCTCAAGGCAGCAATATATACGAATTCGTTTGGAAGGCTGTAAGCAAAGGCACATATACAATCAAAGCCAAAGCAACAGACAATAACAATATCAGTACAGAGTCCACTTCGGTTACAATAGAAGTAGACAATCGTCCTTATGTGACAATCCTCTCTCCTGTCCAAAACTCTGCTTTTGTGGCGGATTCGGACATTACGATTCAGGCCAATGCAGTAGATCCAGGCAAGAGAAGCATCCAAAAAGTAGATTACTATGCAAACAATGTTCTTTTAGGCACGGTAACCAGTGGCACAGACAATGTCTATAGTTTTGTCTGGCAAAAAGCTCCTGCTGGCATGTATGACATAAAGGTAAAGGCTACAGACAACAACAACTTTACCAACGAGGCCATAGCCAGAAACATCAAGCTAAACATAGCACCCATTGTTGCTATTACCGCACCATCAAACGGATCTGTATTTTCTACCAATAGCCCTGTTTCCATTGTAACACAGGCTTCTGATACTGACAGAAACAGCGTAAGGGTAATCAAACAAGTAGAAATCTTTGCCAATGCACAAAAGATTGCAACCTTGACAACATCGCCTTACTCATACAACTGGACACCAGGAACACAAGGGCAATATGCCTTAACAGCGATTGCAACAGACAATCATGGTCATACAGGATCATCCAATGCTGTGAATATTGTTGTTACAGACGCGCCTGTTGTTTCTATCACAAGCCCAGAGAATGGAAGCGTGTTCTTAGCACCAGCCAATATTCTCTTAGGCAGTGTTGCCACAGATAGCCCTGAAACGAGAACCATAAGCAAAGTGGAATTCTTTGTGAACAACGCTCTTGTAGGCCAGGGATCGACTACAGGAAACAATCTATATGTGTATGAATGGAAAGATGTTGCGGCTGGGAATTATACGATCAAGTCAAAGGCAACAGACGATAAAAATATAGCAACAGAATCAACAAGCATTTCTATTATCGTAAACCAAGCACCAATAATAACTTTGGATGCACCCAAAGAGGGAGATTGTTTCCCAGAAAAGAGCAACATTGGTTTGTCTGCTACCGCGATTGACAATGCCAGAAGCATCCAAAAGGTAGAGTTCTATGCTGGAGAACTAAAGCTGGCGACAATTACGACTCCTCCATACCAGTACAATTGGTTCTGTGAATCGGAAGGCGAGTATGCTTTAAAAGCAGTGGCAACAGACAACCATGGCGCAACAACCCAATCTAATGTAGTGAATATTGTTGTAAACGATGCGCCTGTTGTTGCTATAACCTATCCTACCAATGGAAGCATTTTGCCTGGAAATGGAAATATCGTACTCAAGGCATCAGCAGAAGACCATCGTAAACCTTCTATAAGAACTATCGCGAAAGTGGAATTCTTTGTCAACAATGTTTTCAAGGGACAAGGCACTTTGGCGAGCGGAAATATCTATGAATACAGTTGGAATAGCGTACCTGAAGGAAGCTATACAATTAAAGCCAAGGCAACCGATGACCAGGGTACGGAAACGGAATCTGCTGCTGTCAGCATTTTAGTCAATAATTTGCCGCAGATTGGAATTACCAGCCCTGCTAACAACGCTATCCTGGATGCCAGTAAGGATATTGTTATTGAAGCAGAAGCTTTAGATACAAGATACAGAAGCATCAAGCAAGTGGATTTCTACGCCAACTCGACGCTACTTGGAACAGCAACAACAGGTGTTGGCAATGTTTATAGCTATACCTGGAAAAATGCGACACCTGGCTCGTATGCGCTGAAAGCCAGGGCAACAGACAACAATGATTCTACTTCGGATTCTTCTATTGTTAATATTAAGGCCAATCTTGGGCCTACTGTAAAGATAGACTATCCTGCAAACAATGCTATCATCCAGGAAACTGAGCAAATTACGATTCTAGTTACAGCCAATGATCCTGGCAGAAGCTTGTCAAAAGTAGAGTTCTTCTCTGGATCTACCAAATTAGGGGAATCTACGGTTTCGCCTTATAGCTTTGTGTGGCTGAACCCTGCCTTGGGTAGCCATACCCTTAAAGCCAAAGCCTGGGATAATGATGGCTATAGCCAGGAGTCTGATCCTATTTCTATTCAGATTGATCCGACTTTCCCGAATTTTATTACGATTACCTCGGAAACAACAGAAGCCAACTATCCTGTGCAAATAGGAAGACCTTTCATCAAGGGAAAAATTTCCGACTATCCCCAGGCTGTCATGGAAGGCACGCCGCTTCTTACACAGGCTGATGTAAAATGCAGATGGGATGATGGAAGCGTAAAGCATGCTATTCTATCTTTTGTTGTGCCAGAGATTGCAGCCAACACCCCTGTAAAAATATCTTTCCAGAACCAGGGAAATGGCAACAATACAGGCTATGAAACCAAAAGCAACATGCTCAACAACTACAACTTTGACGCGGAAATCAGCATTACTTCTGCTTTCAGTGCTGAAAATGCGAGTGCCAGTGCAAGAACGATGCTAAGCGCGGATCATTTTACCTATTGGACACAAGGCTCGGTTTGCACTACTATCATTCTTGCAGACCATTCGACCAATCGCCTTTATGATATGGGTCTAACAGACCCTCAAAGCGCGAACAATAAATCTTTGCGCCCTATTTTCCACGCTTCTTTCTGGCCTGCTATTGATAAAGTTTATGTGAGATTTATTGGAGAGATTGCGAACACGGAAGCATTGCAAGGATTCTGGTATGTTGATGGAAACGTAGCACCTCAAAAGCCAGCACCGCCCTATCATCTTACATTAAAGCTAGGGACTGCCCGTGAAGTTGTCTATACGCAAAATAGCGTTTATCATCATATTCTAAGCAGATGGACAAAAAAATTCTGGCTAGGCGGATCTGTACCGCTTGTTTCCATCAACCACAATGTGAAATATCTTGCGGCTACAAAGCTTCTCAACAACTATGATTCCACTGTTCAGGTTTCAGAAACAGAAATCGCTTCCCAATATGGTTTCTGGCAAAGTGCATCGAAAAATCTTTTTGATGCAGGCAACTGGGGTAAATACATGCCAGGAACAGGAGGCAGACCTGATATTGGCCCTCATCCTGATTGGATAATACAGTGGATTTATAGCGGCGATAAGAGAATGTTCGAGAAAAGCTCTGGTAACGCCGATCTGGCAGGAGCATGGCAAGGGCATTTAAGAGAAGGCCAGTCTGGGAGATACTTTGACGCTGCAGGATCTATAGATGCTCTAGGAAAGGTTCTTTCTATCTATGCTAGAAAATCTTTATTCCTTATGCCTGGATACTTTGCAAACTATAGCAGTCCTTATTTCAATAAGCCAGAGGACAGAGCTGTTCCCAAGGAATCTCCTAATCCAGCCAACAATATCCACTTCAATGGAGGTTGGGTATTCCAGCCAGCGCACTGCCCTGATCCTTTTAGCATGTTGTATCTATTGACTGGGGAATACTGGTATTTGGAGGAAATGTATTTCTGGACATCGTACCAGGCATCTTTTGACAATCCTGGATACAGAGGCCCTGATTCTGCTGGTGGTTTGGATTTAGGATTAGAGCCGCGAGGCGTTGCCTGGGCATTTCGTACAAGAGTCCGCACTGCTGCGTTTGCCCCTGATGGAACTCCAGAAAAAGCCTATTTTGAAAGGCTAGTGGAAGACACCATCGCGATATGGGAGGGGCAAAGGAACATTACAGGAACTTCCTATGAAAACAATGCTAACTGGCTATGGGGCAATACCTCTGGCAAGAACATTGTTTGGGATGGCTACTCCGTGCCTAATCTCCATGTCTGGTATGTTGGTACAACCTACCATGTAAACCATGATTCTATAAAGCCAGCCAATCCACCTGTTCGCGGTGCAAGCCCCTGGGAGTTCTTCTTTGTGATGTATTCGCTTGGGCATGCTAAAGAGCTAGGCTACAAGACGGATGCACTGACCTATTGGCTAGGGGAATTTTTAGTAGATGCCTTAAACAATTTGCCAAGCTACTATCTGACTGCGTATCGTATGCCTACCATTGGGAATGATAATCAATGGTATACAAGCATTGCCACTATGCAGGCAGGCTATAATGCTGCCTACGATTTTGCGGCAGATTACAACAATGATGTCAAAGATGCTGTTCATGGTTATCCTAATATTTTAGTCCCTGCTATTGCTGCTGCAAGAGATGCCGATGTTCCTAATAGCGCACAAGCATGGACATGGATAATGAACAATAGCATCCCAGATTCAGGCAACTATACTAAAGATTTACCTAAATGGAGGATTTTCACTAGAAAATAAAAAATAGGCAATGCAATAGAGACTAAGAACGTCCGAGAAGTTAGATGTTTGCTGAAAAAGCAAACATTTTTATCACGAATAAGACGAATGCTCGAATGGCACGAATCGTTTTGTCTTATTCGTGATTCATACCTTTTTGGTTTCGGCTTGTCTGAGATAGAGGATGTGGAACAAAATTCCATTCTTGTTTTCACATCCTTTTTCAAAAAAGAAAAAGGATTTTATTGCTTTAATATATTCTTATTTCATGACTTATAAAAATGCGAAAAAACTTGCAAAACTCAAACAGAATGCTAAAATAGAATGAATTTCCAGGTCGTGACGAATTTTGGGGAGTATTCTTTTCGAAAAGAGGGAACTAAAATGCAATCTTGCCGACTTTTGGTGATAGAGGATGATTCTTCTTTGGAAGGCTCTTTTAAAAAAAATCTTTTAGAAAGAAATTACCAGATTGTTTCTGCATCTTCAAAAGAAGAGGCACTGAAACATATTTCTCTTTCCCTCTACTCCACTGTTTTATGGCAAATAAGCAATCTTGATGGAAATGAAGTAAGCTTTCTTAAAGAAATCAAAACAATAGATGAACATATTCCAGTCATCATTCTTTGTGATTCCATAGACAGAAAGCTCCTGGTGCATTTTATTTCCATGAAAACTTTTGCATTCATGCCTAAAAATCCAGACCATACAGAGCTAACAGAAATCATCAAAGCAGGGCTGGAAACTTTTGCAGATGGCGAAGAAATCAAAATCACATCAGCAAAAGTTGACTTTATGGAGATTGTCATACCTGCAAGAACAAACTATATTCCGAGAATCAGCAATTATTTAGGGCATTTGTTTGTTATGTTTTCTCATCGAGATATGCAGAGGCTTTTGTATGCTTTTCGAGAGCTATTGCAAAATGCGATGGAACATGGCAGCAGCTATTGTCCCGCGAAAAAGGTTACCATCAGGTATTTGCAAACCCAAAAATTTCTCCTCTTTTCGATTGAAGATGAAGGCTCAGGATTTAATATATCTTGCTTACCCCATGCTGCCATTGGAGAAAGAAAAAATTCTGCAATGGAAGTGATGCAATACAGAAAGCAAATAGGCATGAGACCAGGAGGGCTTGGAATTGCCAGCGCATTTAGCATAGCAGACGAGATTCTATACAATGAAAAAGGCAATTCCGTGGTTATGATAAAATACTTTTAACCACAATCCACATAGAGAGAAATGACCCAGTCAGAAAAACATGAGCGTGAACCTAAGAAAATAATTCACCACAGAGAGAGAAAAAGACGGATCAAGTTTTTGTCCACGAAAAACACGGAAAACACGAACATTTTAGACCTAAACCTCATGCGTGTTAAGTTATAAGTATTTACGACTTGTGCTAGTTGGAAAAACTATTGATATATTGATATAACTTATTTTGAAATAATGACTTCTTTACCCTTTACCCCGTAGGGGTTGCATATAC
>JABWCH010000528.1 GCA_013359215.1 Candidatus Brocadiia bacterium
CCAGATTTTGGATATTTTGTTTGATCTCTTAGAGGAAGAAAAAAGAAAAACGCTTCTTTGCAAGGTAGATCAGGATATTGCAGAAATTCTTGCTCAAATCCTTGACAGTAAAAAAGAAAAACCAACCAAAGCAGTTTCGCAGAGGAAACTAATAGAAGAATGGAAAGACTTATGGGGAGAATGGGAGAATATTGTTGATGAGGTTGGTAATGAAGAAGGGCAGTATATTTATCAGGAACATCATTGGGAAGAGCCTGAATTTGCCAGCGATGACATGTTTGAAGACCTGGATACAGTCGCTGCGAAAATGTGGCCTTATTTAGAAAAAATACACAAATTAGTAGAAAAAGATAAAATTTTTGAAGAAGCTTTATCAGAAATTGAGGATGGAATAGATGCTTATCCAGAATGGATGGGAGCGAATTATGATAGCTGTTCGGCTGGGACAGAGGTAACTCGTTGTCTGATTTATTGGAACTGGCTGCATTCAAAATCAGTAGAAGATTTTTTAAAAAATATAATAAAAATAGAAAATTGCTTCCGCTACATCGAATTGGATGCTGAAGGTTTTGTGCAGGCTTTTTTATCTATACCAGAAAATACCCAGCAAGAAATTTACACATATATAGCGGATAATAAAAAAAAATCGGCATGGCGAGAACGAATAAATTCTGCCCATTCCCCCTGGGGAAAGGTATATCATGAGTTTTCGAAAATCTTTCAGCCAGAGGAATATCTGGAGCATTGCCGAGAATTGATTCATGAAAACTGGCAATATGGTCTTCCTTTGATTCAGGATTGCTTAAAAAAGGATGACTATCAATCGGCGGAAAAAATATATGAAAAAACAATCAGTGGCTTTATCCATCCCATGAATGGAAAAGAATGGGTAGTAGAAGAGACGCTGTTGATTTCTGCTTTGTATGGTTCTTCTTATAAGCCAGAAGCAAAGATTCTGGAGCTTTTCAAAGGCTGGATAGAGGCTACGAAAAGACTGAATTTAAAAGACAAAGAAGCTGTCTTAAAAATACAGAAGGCAATATACCAATCGCCCTATGACTGGGATAAGATAGCAAAAGTCGCTAAACAAATACGAAATCCTTTTTGCATTGCTAACCTGCTAGATCAATGGAAAAATTTCATCCTGAAGCGTACCTCTATAGATATAAACCAAAATGAAAGTCTAAAAAACTGCTGGATCGGGTGGCTACTGGATGCTGCATTGGATGAAACGAAAGACAGTGCATGGTTTTCTGAACAAATAAAAGGGTGGCTGGATTCTCTATCTAAAAAAGCAGAAGAATTTACAAAACAGAGGCTTTTAATTTCCATTCTAACGCAAGATCTTTTAAAAATTTCAGGCCTTCAGAAGGAATATCCCTGCCTCTGGAATGCTATTCACAACCCTTACCGAAATCAAAATGCCGACCAAATCAGAATGGGCTGGCTACAAAAGATGGAGGGTGAAAAACATTTCCCTGCATTATTGGAAAGCTGGAAACAAAACATAAGCAAAATGGTTCCCGACCCAGCTCATTCTTCTGCCCATTATGAATATCATGCTACATGGCTCGCCGCTAGCAGAGAATTGAATCCTCCTGTATTTCAAAAAATCCTCAATGAATGGAAAGTTGCCTATAAACGCCGCAAAAATTTATGGCAGGATTTAAAGAAAATAGGCATAGAATAATGATAAATTCTGGAGAATAAGATGCTAACGAGATTACAGGTATCAGGATTTAAAAACCTTGTGGATGTGGATGTAAGATTTGGTCCATTTACTTGTGTGGCTGGGCTGAATGGGTCTGGGAAATCCAATTTGTTCGATGCCATTCATTTTCTCAGTGCTCTAAGTGATCATCCTCTTATGGATGCTGCTATGATGGTTCGAGATGAAAGAAGGCGGAGTTCGGAGATCCGATCTCTATTTCATCATGTAGGCGACAGCTATGATCAAAAGATATCTCTTGTAGCAGAGATGATCGTGCCTAAAGAAGGAGTAGACGATCTGGGACAGAAAGTCAGGACTAGCGTTACTTTCCTGCGCTATACGTTGGTCTTGGGCTATCGTGGATCCAATCGGCTGGGGACGCAAGGGAATTTAGAGGTGCTGGAGGAAGAGCTTCTTCCCATCAGCCAGCGAGATAGTCAAAAAAATCTTGGGTTTCCGCATAGCGTGGAATGGTCTAAATCTATTATCAAAGGACAGCGCAGTAGTAAATCTCCTTTAATTTCAACGGTCAAAGAAGGGGAGAATACCCTAGTCAAGCTCCATCAGGATAGAACCAAGGGAAAACCATTTTCACGACTTGCCTCCGATCTTCCACGGACTGTTCTTTCTGTAGCTAATGCAGCAGAA
>JABWCH010000134.1 GCA_013359215.1 Candidatus Brocadiia bacterium
GTCTTGTATTCAATTTAAAATGGGGAAGTTATTTAATTCTCATCGCTTAATTCTTGTCGCTAATAAAATCACATAAAAACAGATAGAGGAGAATTTGCATGAATTACCGTTTAGAAGACAAACCGCCACTTGGTTTGGCGATTCTTTTGGGATTGCAGCATGTTTTAACCCTGTTTGGCGCAACCACGCTTGTTCCTTTGCTTTTAGGTGGACAAATCTTTGGAGACAATCCCAAAGAAATAGCTACCTTTATCGGCAATATCTATTTAGGAATGGGCATCACAACATTACTCCAGATATGGAGATTGACAGGTTCTGGGTTGCCTATTGTTCAGGGATCTAGTTTTGCTTTTATCGCTCCGATTGCTGCTATTGCAGCCATGGGAAAAACAGCAGGATTAGAGGGAAATGGCATTATGCAGATGATTTGTGGCGCAATCATCGCAGGCGGCTTTTTGGAGCTTATTGTCGGCTATTCTGGCCTTATCGGCAAGATAAAAAAAATCATTACGCCTGTTGTTATGGGGCCAACCATCATGCTGATTGGATTTGGCCTTGCAGATGTTGCAGTTTCTTTCAATGCTGCTAAAAGCTGGCCCATTTCTTTGGCTGTTGTTGCTGGGATTTTTGTCTTTGCTCTGGTCTTAAAAACCAAAATATTCAACCTGTTTCCTGTATTTTTGTCCATTCTTTTTGTTTATATCTTTTGTTTTCTTATGACATTACAAGGATTTTTCCCCCAAGGACATCCTGGTTATGTAAGGATTGCAGATATAACCCAGGCAAACTGGTTTGCTTATCCTGTCCCCTTTCGATATGGCTTCCCAACATTCGATATAGCTGCGTTCTTCGCAATTCTAGCGGCCTATCTGGTTTCTATGATTGAATCTTTGGGCGATTACCATTCTATTTCTAAAGCATCTGATGTAGAAAAAGAAGGCGAGCCAACAACAAAGACAATCAACAAAGGAATTGGCGCTGAAGGCTTAGGCTGTATTTTTTGCGGTATTTTTGGTGCTAGTGCAAGCACGAGCTATAGTGAAAATATTGGCCTTGTGGGCCTGACTAAAGTAGCTTCCCGCTATGTTGTCATGATCGCCGCGTTGATTTTGATTCTTATGAGCTTTTCTATGAAGCTTGCTGCTATCATTGCCGCTATGCCAAGCCCTATCATTGGCGGTGCTTATATAGCCCTTTTTGGTATCATCGGCGCATTGGGAATCCAAATTTTAGCAAAAGCCGATCTCAATTCCCAACGAAATGTTATGATTGTTGGGTTTACTATTTTAATGGGACTTGGCGTTGGTTCCTGGATGTCAGGTTTTGCTAAAGACAACCCAAATCTTTGGGGTACAACAGGATTTTCTAAAATACTTTGGGATATAGTCGTTGCCGTATGTTCCTCTAAAATGGCAGTGGGAGCAATTTGCGCTCTTGTCCTCGACAACATGATCCCTGGATCGCCCCAGGAAAGAGGTATTAAAGCATAATTTTCTCCCAGGGCATCAAACGCCCTGGGTCTAGGGAGACACCAATGGATTCTTTAAAAGACATTATATGGGGAAGGTATGCTATCAATAAACAAAGATTGTCGCGCACACAGCTTAACATTTGTGTGGAAGAACAAGTAAAGTGTAAAGAAAAAGGCATTACCAAGAGCCTTGCAGAAATTAGCGTAGAAAAAAAATTTCTCGATAAAGACACTGTGTACCAGATGCTTGCATTAGAAGACCTCATCCCTGGCTATAGCATCAAAAAGGCAATTGGCACAGGTGGTCTAGGGATTGTTTATCTGGCGTATTCCCATAAACTAGAAAAAGAAGTAGCCATAAAAATTCTAAACCCAGAGTTTACAGACAATACTGTTGTTTTGAACCGATTTTTACGTGAAGTAGAAATCAGCAAAAAGCTAGATCATCCTCATATTATCAAGGGATATGACTCTGGGCGAATGGAAGACCTCTATTACCTTGTTTTAGAATACATAGATGGACAAAGCCTGGCAAGCTTTGTGAGCAATTCTCCAAAAGGCATGGAAGAAGACCAGATATTGCAGGTAGCTCTGGCTGTCATGGAAGCCCTATGCTACGCCTGGAATCATGGGCTTACCCATAGAGATATAAAACCCGAAAACCTTATGTTTACAAAATCAGGAGAGCTAAAGATCGGAGATTTTGGATTGGCAAAGCTGGCTGAAGCAAACACAGCCTTGACCATTTCTGGCACGATTGTAGGCACTCCTTATTATATTTCACCAGAGCAGGTCAAAGGAAGCATCAATGTGGACTATCGCTCTGATGTCTATTCCTTAGGAGCAACATTGTATTTTTTAGCTACCAAAAGGGTGATGTTCCATGGAAACTCTGTCATAGAATTGTGCAATGCCCATCTTTCTATGCAAGTCGTTCCTCCAAGCAAATATGCCAGCATTTCTTCACAGATGGACAACTTGATTCTCAAAATGGTAAGCAAAGACCCTGAAGCCCGTTGCAAGACTCCCGATGAATTGCTACACTACCTGCGCTATCTTTTAAAAAAAACCAATTCCTATCAAAAAATAGAACCATCCAAAACAAGCAGAATCGTTGAGAAAAAACAAGAAACCAAGACAAAAACATCTTCTGGCTCTGCGAATACAAAAATCGAAGATGCTGTAATCCAGCAAGTGCTGCTTTCTCTCAATCTTCTCAATATGTCCCAGATTTCAGAGTGCATCTACACCCAGGTAGAATACCAGTTGCAGGGAATCTACAAGCCGCTTGCAGAGATTATATCAGAAAAAAACTATATTTCCCAGGAATACATCCAAAACCTTCGCTCTTTCCGCGACAAAGAAGGCAAAAGCCTTTTCCCCAATTATGAAATCATCAAAGAGCTAGGGGAAGGCGGGCTTGCCATCGTTTATCTGGCAAAGGAAATTTCATCCAACCAGACAGTGGCTCTCAAAATTTTCGCGCCAGGAACTTCCGACAGTTCTTCTATGATCGCCAGATTCATGAGGGAAGCTGAAGCAACCAAAAAGCTAAACCATCCTAACATTGTCAAAGCAAGAGAATTTGGCATGATCCATGGAATTTACTATCTTGCCATGGAATATGTTTCAGGACTTTCTCTCTCCCAAATCATTTACAAAATGGGACGTTTTGAAGAAAGCAAATCTTTAGAAATCCTGGAGCAGCTTGCCGATGCTTTGACCCATGTCTGGCAAGAAAACATCATCCACAGAGACGTAAAACCAGGAAATATTCTTGCCGATGGCGATACCTTAAAAATATGCGATTTAGGTCTGGCAAAGGCTTTAGAATCCGAACTTCAGATCACCCAGGAAGGAAGCATCCTGGGTACTCCCCAGTTTATGTCTCCTGAACAATTCCAGCCAGAAAAAGACCTGGACTTCCGCACAGACATCTATTCTTTAGGAATCACCTTCTATGTGATGCTTACGGGCAATCTGCCTTTTACCGTAACCACCAAGATCGCTCTTGCTCAGGCCCATTTATATCACGAGCCGCTTCCTTTAGAAAAATACAATGTGCGTGTTAGCAAGCAAACCCAAGCACTACTCAATAAAATGCTTTCTAAAGATCGAGAAAAAAGAGCCAGCGAAAAGAATGAGCTTTTAGAAGATATACGCCGTGTGCGCAGAGGAGAATACCCTAAAGATAGCCATTTCATTAAAAGAAACTCCAAAAAGGTTCTCATCTCTGGAATTGCTGGTGCGGCGATTGTTCTGATAGCTTTATTCCTTGCCTTATTTTCAACATCAAAAGAAGAGCCTTTAGAGATTTTCCTTGTTTCTCCAGAAAAGGAAAGTAAAATCCTTTCCCCTGAAATCCACCTCCAAGGCAAAATCAAAGGACAAAAAATCAGCCATGTAGAAGTAAACCAAAAAAGAACAGACATAATCCCCCTGGAAAAAGATCTTTGGGAGTTTAAAGCCCATATTCCTCTGGTTGCAGGCAAAAATACGATCCAGATAGTGGGAGTTTCTTCTAGCCAGAAAGTAGCAAAAGAATATATTTTTTTCCGCGAAGAAATAGAAAAGAATCCCCCCAGAATTACGATAACAGAGCCATCAGAAACAGAACCTGGAAAGACAAAATACATCACGCAGGCTTCCCTTATGATCCAGGGCTATGCTGTGGATGAAAGCGGCATTCAGACAATTTTAGTGAACGAGCAACCCGTTTTTCTTATGGCAGAAGAAAACAAAGCCAGGTTTCAGACAAACCTAAGCCTAAAACAAGGCATGCAGACCATCACCATCTCTGCTTTAGATAAAAATAAAAATAGGGGAGAATACACGTTTATTGCTCTCTATGAACAGCCTAAAAAAACAAAAAAAATCCAGGCTGATCCTTCTGCTTTGTCCTTGGAAGCCAAAGCCAGCAAAAGGATAAAGGCCATTCTACTAGAGGAAGATCATATCATAGAAGCCCAGGATGAAGACTGGACTTGGAAAGCAGAAGTAGGCGAATGCATTAAAGGCTTATATAAAGCACCAGAAAAAGCAGGCATAGATTTCATCACACTTTCCCATAAAGACGTACCCCAACCCTTGCTGATTAAGGTAGAAATTAAAGAAAGCAAAGAAAAAGAAATCCGCTTTGCTCTGGTAAGAAACCCAAAAGGATACTATGAGAAAACCTTTTTCCACGACCATGTCATGGTCTGGATACCGCAAAGCACTCCATCTCTATATCCTACCACAAAAAACACCCGACAAGGTTTTTGGATCAGCAAGTATGAAATATCCAATGTCCAATACAACAGATACCTAGAAACAACAGGCATAACCACCCATATTCCTCCGCAAAAAAGCTCGTTTATGCCCGATGGATATTTGCATAAGCCTGAATATGCCCAGTATCCTGTTGTCTGGGTTCGATGGAAAGACGCAAGAGACTATTGCCAATGGGTTAGAAAGAATGTCCAGGATGACCTTCTTTCCTACAAAGAGAATAGCTTTACCGTAAGACTACCATCTTTGCAAGAAATTCTCAAAGTCATAGGTGGCAACCCAAACCATTTTGCGTGGGGTGAAGACCATCCTGGAAAAAATGCACCCTATAGAGCCAACTATGATGCCAACTATGGTCTACAAGACAAATCCAGTCCAAAAGATGGCTTTTTTTTCACTGCGCCCATCAACCATTACGGAGGCGAGCCACATAGCGATGGAGACGGTCAATCCCTTTATGGAATCTATAACCTCTCTGGAAATGCCAGCGAATGGTCTTGGGACAGCGACCCCAACAACAAAAAAGAAAAGATAATCTATGGCGGATCTTGGAAAAGCCGTATAGAAACCCTAAAATTCAATGAAATCGCCTTGGAAAGCCGCCCAACCGATTTCCAAATGGACACCATTGGATTTCGCATTGTATTCATAGAGCAATGAGAAGAGTACGACTTGTGCCAGTTGAAAAAATTATTAATATATTACGACTTGTGCCAGTTGAAAACTGGCTTTAATCTTTGGCCTGAAAGGTCTATAGGCAAATGTTCAAAAGTTTATGTCCTAAACTTTTTAACACGAAGAACGCGAAGTAAAAAACACGAAGAAAACGAAAAGAAATATACAAAACCATTTTTCTTCGTGTTCTTCGTGTTCTTCGTGTTCTTCGCGGTGAATATTCTTTAACTATTTTATTTATTAATAGTTTATATTTAGTACAAAGACTTTTGAAGACTTACCTAGCTAAAGTTGATAATCGTTGATAAAGAACTACAAAAATTGGAAGCGCAGGGAAGAGCGATAAAGGTTGGACTAATTGGTTTGCTAGATAAGGAGTCATGCTCATGAAGGAAAAAAAACGACCTCTCTTAAAAAAATTCAGCATAGAGAATTTTACGAGTATCGAAAAAGCGGAAGTGGTTTTATCGCCTTTAACAGTGTTCATCGGGCCGAACAATAGCGGCAAGACCAATTTTTTTCGCGCTTTGGACTGGTTTTCTCAACTTGTGTCCGAGAATCATTCCTCTCCCTTCGCTATGAAAAGGAAAGAGGAAGGATATGCTCGCTATTTTCATAATTTTACCAGTAAAAAGATATGTCTTACCTGTGAATATCAAGGAATAAATAATAATCAGTGTCTGGGGCTGGAAATAGAGGAAAAAGAAACAAAGATAACGATGTTAGAAAAAGATGGGAATTTCATAACAGGATCTAGTTCTAGTTTACTAAATGGAGATGCTACAGGTGACATCAGAGAATACTTTCATCATCTACGCTATTTCAGCCTTCTTCCTAAAATCATTTCTGCTTCCAATAATGTGTTTGTGAATCCAGAAATTTCTTCTGAAGGAGGGAATGTCACGGCTGTTTTAGATTTTTTAAAAGGAGAGCATCCAGATACTTTTGATAAAATTGAAAAAGAATTAAAACAATGTGTTCCAGAAGTTGAAAGAATCATCCTTAAAAATCTTGCCACCAATGTCAAACAAATAGGTATCAAAGAAAAAAGTTGCGATAAACCCTTTATCGGTTCTGAAATTTCGGAAGGAATTTTGCTATTTATTACCTTATTGGCGATTATTCATCAGCCAGATCATGCAAAGATCATTTGTCTGGAAGAGCCAGAACAGCACATCCATCCCAGACGCTTGCGAAGTATACTAGACTATCTTACAGACTTAGCCTATCATGTTGCAGAGCCACTCCAAATCTTGATTTCTACACATTCACCTTATATTTTGAATCATTTTAAAGATCGCCCAGAGGAAGTTGTGATTGTGGATAAAAAAGAAGGAAAAACTACCTTTACTTCTCTGCTAGAACATGAATACCTGCTCCAGGATCAAAAAGAAGAATTGTCTTTAGGTGAGCTTTGGTTTAGCGGCTTGATCGGAGGAGTGCCGAAACCATGAAATTAGAGGTAGTACTTTTGGGCGAGGGGCTAACAGAACAAATTGTGATGCCTATTTTTTTACAAAGATGTATCCATATTTTTCAAAAAAATACAGATGTATCTATAGTAGATTTTATAGAAAATCCAGCAACAAAAGACTCTACATTGCTGGATTTATTAAGAAAAACTTATTTGAAATATAGCATCAAACTCCAGGCAGATATTTTGTTGGTAGGAAGAGATAATGATAATAAGCAAAAGCATCTACCTCACGATGATCAACACACAAAAAAAGCAGAACCCTGCTGTTTTTTTTGTAAATTGAAACAAGAGATTGAAGAGCTTCAAAAAAGTAACTGGCTACCCAGAAAAATTCCTACTATCATTTTTATTCCTGTAGAGGCAATAGAATCATGGCTTTTGTATCCAAAAGAGCTATTTCCAGAAAATCTGACACGATTCGAAGCAAAGAATAAGCTATGTGGAACACTTCGCTTGAGCAGGAAGATTATAGAAAAATATCATAAACCTCTGGCAGAAGAAATAGATATCCAGGCTTTACGGAAGAATGTAAAAAGTTTCGATCTTTTCTTCGTGCAACTAAAAAATTTTATGAAACAGAGGATAGATTAAAAATTTTTTAATTCACAAAAATTTTTAAAGATTAGGAATCGGAATTAAATAATTTCCCCATTTAGACGATAAAGATAACGATAAAGATAACGATTAAGATTGAGAATCGTAGTCCGATTCGTTATCATTATCTTAATTTTAATCCTAATCGTTATCGAAATTTTTGTGATTTCCCTTTAATTTAAGGAATAAAAATAGCTGGAATTTCTAATAGAAATGTAGAAAAAGCAGGAAAGCAGCACACAAAGAAATTTTTATTGCAGTCAGGCTTCTGTGTTTATCTGAGTTTATCCGTGGTTCTTTTTCTTCTCGCCACAGAATCCATGCTGCTATGATTTATGAAGAAAGGGAATTTTTGGTTGCACTAAAAATTTCTTTAGCTTATAATAAATAACCACTTGTGATAGTTAAAAAAATATCAATAATTGATATAACCTATTTTGAAATAAGGATTTCTTTAGGCAAATTGGATTTATATCCATCATGGATGCAAGGAATATTTTTTTATGAAAGGAACAGATTATGCCAAAAGTAGGTATTTGTCTTGCAGGGTGTGGTGTAAAAGATGGTTCTGAAATTCATGAATCCGTTATTACAATACTTGCTTTAGACCGTGCTAATGCAGAAATCGTTTTTTTTGCACCTGAAGGCAATCAACATCATGTAGTAAATCATGTTAGCCTTGAAGCACAAAATGAAAAACGAGACATGCTACTGGAGTCAGCCAGAATTGCACGAGGAAATATTAAAAATATCAAAAATATTAAAGCTTCTGATCTGGATGCTGTAATTTTTCCAGGGGGTTTTGGAGCTGCGCTGAACTTATGCAATTTTGGACTTGTAGGGGAAAAATGCAAGGTGCATCCTGAAGTAGAGCGGTTGATTCTGGAAATGCACAAGGCTAAAAAGCCTATAGGGGCGATCTGTATTGCGCCTTCTCTTGTTGCCAAAGTTTTAGGAAGCCAAAAGGTGCAGGTAACCATTGGTACAGATCCAGGGACAGCCTCCAAACTGGAAGCTATGGGAGCAGTCCACGTAGCGTGTAATGTGGACGATATAGTTGTTGATACCAAAAATAAAGTAGTTACAACTCCAGCCTACATGCTGGCGAAAAGCATTAAAGAAAGTGCAAGTGGCATTGAAAAGCTCGTTAAAAAAATTGTAGAAATGATTGCATAGCTTTCTGTCCAAGAAAGGGGAGGATACTTTCATCTATGGGAAAAATTTTTGAAAAATTATTAGTAAGCAATAAAATCCTTTCTACCGAAGAGCTTGAACAATGGAAAAGCCTGCTAATACAACAGCCTGAAAAAAAAGATCTAGGAGAATTTCTGGTACAAAAAAAAATTTTGGAAACAAAAACACTCCACGAGCTATGTAAAGCAGAAGAGGAAGCGAAAAAACACCTTAGATTATTAAAAAAACAGCAAAGAGATAAACAGGTTTTAGAGGTTGTCCAGCAGCTAGGAATTGTTGCTCAAAAAGAAATCGCAACGGCTATCCGAGAAAAAAGAGAAGCAGAGTCTGAAGGTGAAAACATTTTTTTAAGTGAGCTTTTTATTAAAAAAGGCTATCTGACACCTTACCTTGTACAAAAGTTCTATAAACGTGGAGTACAAAGAATTCCGCTAGAAGAAGGAATAAAAACACACGAAGATCTTATCATCAATATTCCTCAATATTTAAGAGATCGTTTCTTTGCCAAAATAGCGGTTAAAAATCGGCTTGTTTCCTCCAGCGATCTTAAAAATTGCTGGGCTGTTCTCAAAAAACACTGGCCTAGAAGATCCTTATCTGAAATCATGCTGGAAAAGAATATTCTTAGCGAAAAGAAGCTAAGGGCATTGCTGTCTGTTTTGAAAAAATCTTTGCCTGAGAAATACCCTTACCTGGATGCCCAGATACGGGACACTCAAATGGCTCGCATTTTGGTCAAAAGAAATTTTCTTTCTCCCTGGCGGTTGAATAAGTGTTTATTAGGACAGCTTGAAAAAATCAAACACCATGAATACATTCCACTACGCCAGATGCTTGTTGAAAAAGGCTATTTGTCAGACTATCAATTTGATGTAGTTTTAAAAGAATATGGTGTTCTTGTTTCTAAAAATTTACAAGAAATCTTAGTTCCCTCTGAAGAGATCAAAATCATCAAAAAAGAGGATATAGAGCGAGCTGTCCATGAGGCACATTCCGATGTCCATCTTGTTTTAGAAGAAGAGGATGCAGTGGATTTTTCTTTTGAGGAAAAAGAGTCAAAAAAGAAAAATGCCAGCGACTCTATGGAATGGGATGAACTGGAAAGTATAGAAGATCTGGACGACATAGAGAGCAATCCTATTTTTTCAGATAATAAAAGGGGGAGCAATCTATTCCAGACTGGTCGTTCTAAAGCACCTGGGACTATACCTTTGACTGAGTCTGAAAAAATAAGGCAGATAGAGCTAGAGGCCGAAGAAATCAGCGACGATCTTTTTGACATTGATGTAGAAAAAGAAGAAGTAGACATAGAATTAACAGAAGACAATGTCAAAGACTTTATTGTAGAAGACCTCGCAAACTATGATTTGGAAGAAAAAAAAGAAGATGACGATGACGATGATGAAGACATCAATATGCATGAAATATTAGAAGAAGTAACTATGGATGCCTCGGAAGAATGTGATGCAGAAGAACTCATAGTAGAAGATTTGCAAGAAATGAAAAAGAATAAAAGGAACGAAAAAGCATGAAAATAAGAACTTTTATTGCCATTCCCCTGGATCAGGAAATAAAGGAAAAAATCACGCAATTCCAGGAAGAATTAAAAAAAGAAATCGTAAAAGGAATTAAATGGGTTGAAGCAGAATCTTTGCATCTAACTTTAAAATTTTTAGGCGATGTAGAAGAATCCCAGATAGATTCTATTTCCCAGGCAATGAATCTTTTGCTTGACAAACATCCTGTTTTTTCTTTTAAGATTTCTGGCCTTGGTATTTTTCCTCCCCACGGACTGCCTAATGTGATTTGGGCTGGCATTACCACAGCTAAAGATACTTTGCGGTCTTTAAGCCATAGTCTGGATCAAGAAATGCAAAAATTCGGTGTTCCTCTGGAAGGAAAAGAATTCTCTCCTCACATTACCTTGGGTAGAGCCAAAAAAGGTGCCGAAATCCAGGGTGACTATCAAAAAATCCTTGCAGAACATTCTGCTCTTCCTTTTGGTGAACAGCAGGTGAAAAGCATCATTCTCTTTAAGAGCGATTTGCAACCAAAAGGCCCTGTTTATACTCCTTTATATAATCTATCCTTAGGCTAGAAGGTTTGATTTTCAAAAACCACAGGGTATTACTTTCGCAAAAGCCTTGAGAGTGGCGTGAGTGTGGGTGATGTAAAATGAATATAATTTTTTTTTATGTTTACGTCCACTCTCCCATAGGCTGCTCCAGCTTAAGCCGACATTGTTATGGGTATTGGATATTTTGCTGCATAAAGAAAGCGATTTTTATGTGTGGAATTTGTGGTGTAATTCATTGTGATACTTCTCAGCACGTAGAAAAAAATGTTATCCAGAAAATGGCAAGGAGCATAGAGCATCGAGGGCCAGACGATGAAGGAATTTATCTGGAAGGTTTTGTGGGGCTAGGCCACAGGCGGCTTAGCGTTATGGATTTATCTTCCGATGCTCGCCAGCCTATGGTCAACAAAGAAAGAAATATCTGGGTTGTCTTTAACGGAGAAATTTATAATTTTTTGAGATTAAAAAGGGAGTTAGAACAAGAAGGCTATAGCTTTTGCTCCAAAAGTGATACTGAGGTTCTTTTGTATTTATATCAAAAAGAAGGAGTTGCCTGTTTAGAAAAGCTTAGAGGCATGTTTGCTTTTGCAATATGGGATGAAAGAAAGCAACTCTTGTTCATGGCAAGAGATCGGATGGGAAAGAAGCCTCTTTTTTATACAAGAACATCGAATTCCTTTGTATTTGCCTCTGAGATAAAATCTCTTTTACAACATCCTGAAGTAAAAAGAAACATTGATCCTGTCGCTATACACCATTATCTAACATACCAATATGTCCCTCCATCTTTATGTGCTTTTTCTAATATACATAAACTTCCACCTGCACACTATCTTGTCTGGCAAAAAAATACAATCCATGTTAGTCCTTATTGGCAGCTTTCTTATTTGCCTAAATGGCCTGTAAAAACAGAAAGAGATAAAAGAGACTTAGAAAAAAGGCTCTGGGAAAAGATAGAAGAATCGGTTTGTCTTCGTATGAATAGCGATGTGCCTATGGGCGTTCTCTTAAGTGGCGGTTTGGATTCCAGCATTGTGGTTGCAATGATGAGGGATGCCTCTCAGGAAGAAATACAAACTTTTTCCATTGCTTTTTCAGACCATTCTTATAATGAATCTCACTATGCTCGTTGTATTGCAGATAAATTCCATACAAAGCATACAGAGTTTTGTGTAGAGCCAGATGTTTCTATTTTACCTAAGCTTGCATGGTATTATGATGAGCCTTATTCTGATTCTTCTGCTATTGCAATGTATTACGTTTGTAAGCTCGCCAGACAGTATGTAACCGTAGTTCTAACAGGAGATGGTGGAGACGAAAGCTTTGCTGGCTATGATCGCTACCAGGCAATACAGTGGTTTCAAAAGATACAATCCTTTTTTCCAAAAATATCAGCAAAAGCTCTGCGTTCTCTTTTGATGGCTTTTCCCTGTGGTCATAGCAAAGGCAACCTCTGGAAAGCAAAAAAATTTTTAGAAGGATATAGCAGTAGCCCAGAGCATACCTATTGGAAATGGATGTCTTGCTTTACTCCAGAAATGAAGCAAATGCTCTATACTAAAGATTTTTTTTCTCAAGTAGAGGCAAAGGATTGCTTTGACCTTTTTTATCAAAAATACCAGGAATGCCATGCTGATTCTTCTTTGGATCGCATTCTATATACTGATGTTTCCTTGTATTTACCCAACGACCTTTTAGTAAAAACAGACATTGCCTCCATGTCAAATTCTTTGGAAGCCAGATCGCCTTTTTTAGACCATAAGCTAATGGAATTTACCGCTCGTTTACCCCAGGATTGGAAAATCAATAAAAACATAAGCAAATACATTCTTAAAAAACTTTATAAAAATATATTGCCAGAAGAAATTATAAATAGGAAAAAAATGGGATTTGCCGTTCCTTTAGATAATTGGCTAAGAAATGGACTCAAGGAAATGGCAGAAGACATATTGCTTTCTTCTAAAACAATACAAAGAGGCTACTTTCAACGCAGTTGGATAGAAAAAATGCTCCAGGAGCATGCTTCACAAAAATGGAACTGGCAACACCATATTTATAATTTGCTTATGCTAGAGCTATGGCATCGTGCGTATAATTTATAATATGCTTATAGATTTAGCTACTAATCTGGATACATCAGAAAAGTATTTTATCACGAATTTTGCGAATGGACGAATAGCACGAATAGATCATCTTATTCGTATATGAGTTATTCGTGTCATTCGTGATTTTAAAATTAGGAGCTAAGCCAATAAGCGTAATTTATAAAATTCCTATTGACAACCTGTTTTAAAATCTGTAATAATGCAGTATACGTTTTATAAAATTTTCTATTTCCCAAAAACCTTGAAAATTGAGAAAGAAGGAATCATGGAAAAAGAGCTATTGCTTCCTATAAATTCTTTGACTGAAGAAGAAAGAATGCTCCAGGAAATGGCGCGTAAATTCGCACAAACACAGATTAAGCCTAAAGTGCAAAAAATGGATGAAGAATCTGAAATTGCCCCTGAGATAGTATCTGAGCTTTTTCAGCTAGGGCTTATGGGTATTGAAATTCCAGAACAATATGGTGGATCAGGGATGAATTTTACCAGCAACATCATAGCTATCGAAGAAATTGCAGCAGTAGACCCTTCTGTTGCAGTAGTTGCTGATGTTCAGAACACTCTTGTCAATAATGCTGTCATTCGGTATGGTACTGAGCAGCAAAAGCAAAAATTTCTGCCTTTGCTTGCTTCAGAAAAGATTGGTGCTTATTCTCTCTCAGAATCCTCTTCTGGGAGCGACGCGTTTGGTCTAGCCACACAGGCAAGAGAAGAATCAGACCACTTTGTTCTCAATGGTCAAAAGCTTTGGGTTACCAATGGTGGAGAAGCGGATATTTTTTTAGTTTTTGCTACGATAGACAAATCAAAAGGCTACAGGGGAATCACCTCTTTTATTGTAGAAAAAAGCATGCCTGGCTTTAGCGTTGGAAAAAGAGAAAAAAAGCTTGGAATCCGTGCCAGTAGTACTTGCGAACTCATTCTGGAAGATGTCTGCGTCCCCAAAGAAAATATTTTAGGCGAACGAGGCAAAGGATACAAGATTGCTATTGAAACCCTGAATGAAGGTAGAATTGGTATTGGTGGGCAAATGATTGGTTTGGCTCGCGGGGCTTTGAATCATGCTATTGCTTATGCAAAAGACCGCAAGCAATTCGGGAAATCTATATCCGAATTTCAGGCAATCCAATTTTCTCTTGCCCAGATGGCCACAGAATTAGAGGCTGCAAGGCTTATGGTTTATAATGCTGCCCGTTTAAAAGATGCTAAAATGCCTTTTATCAAAGAAGCGGCTATGGCAAAGTATTTTTCTTCTATCATTGCTGAAAAAGTTGCAAGCAAATCCATTGAAATTTTTGGTGGATACGGCTTTACAAAAGAATATCCTGTGGAAAAATACTATAGAGATGCAAAAGTAGGGCAAATATACGAAGGAACGACCAACATGCAGCTTATGACCATTGCCAAGATATTGTTGGAAAATTAGCATAGTTTTTTCAATTTGTAGGTAACTGCTCAAAAGTCTTTGTATTAATCTTTAATCTTGAACTTCTCAAGACATAAGAATTCACCGCAGAGACCCAGAGAACGCAGAGAAGAAAAAAAAACTATATAATTCCTCTGCCACCTCTGTGTCTCTGCGGTGAATTCTTATGGGGAAGTTATTTAACTTCTTATCGCTAAGCGATGAGAATTAAATAACTTCCCCATTTTTAATTGAATACAAGACAGCTTGTTATGTAAATTTTACTTCTGTGTATCCCTAAATTAAAGGGAAAT
>JABWCH010000529.1 GCA_013359215.1 Candidatus Brocadiia bacterium
TTTTGATTCCTTACAGAAGGCTTACACTACGCTCTTCTTATCCTTAAGTAGATAACATAATCTATTGTAAGACAAGCTATTAAAACTTAACACGTATGAGAATTTGCATAGCGTTACGCTTAAATTGACAGCTATGCACCTCTGGTGGGGGAGCTTCACTCTCCTAAACAACTATCCTCTTTGTATGAGATATACAGTATATCCTATATACCCTAAAAGGAAAAGACCAGCTTCCCATCGATCCAGGCTTTTTCTTTTTCCTGTGAACATAAAGAGGAAAAGGAGAAAGGATGCGGCCAGAAGAACATACAAATCAACATTGAGTACAATATCAAAAGGAAGGGGGCGAATGATGCTGCTGATACCCAGAATAAAAAAAATGTTGAAAATATTCGAGCCAACCACATTGCCCATGGCAATATCGCTTTTTCCTTTGTAAGCAGCAAGGGCAGAAGTTACCAGCTCAGGGAGGGAAGTGCCGATCGCAACAATAGTAAGTCCAACCAGCTTTTCTGTAACACCGAGGTGGAGAGCGATCTTTACGGAGCTATCCACTGCCATCTTTCCACCAAAGACCAATCCTGCAAGACCGAGTACAATATATCCCAATATTTTACTATTGCTCATCTTGGGAATTTCGGGTTTGGCAGGCAATTCGATTTTAGTAAGTCTGTAAATATAAATTAGGAATAAAACGAAAAAGCCGAGAAGGATAAATCCTTCAAAAGAAGAAAGCATTAAAGGATTGGCGGTACGCATAAAAAAATTGTTGCAAAGCAAAAGCACAACTAAGGCACTAAGCAAAGAAAAGGGAATTTCTTTCCAAATGGTATTTTTAGAAGTGCGGATAGGGAATATTGCTCCTGACACGCCTAAAATCAGCAAAACATTAGCAATGTTGCTTCCAATGATGTTACCAAACACAATCCCTGTATTGGCATTGTAGCTGGCAAAAACATTCACAACAAGTTCAGGGCAAGAAGTTCCAAATGCTACAAGCGTAAGTCCAATAACGATTTCAGAAATTTTCATCTTTAAAGCAAGAGCAGCAGAACCATCTACAAACCAATCTGCTCCCTTGACAAGCAAAAGAAAACCCGCCACTAAGAAAAGAATTTGCTCTAACATGATGATACTCCTGTATTTAACACCCATTGATAAGTTATTTAGTCGATGCTCACCAAAGCCTTTATATATTGGAAATGCTGATAGATTTCTGGCTTGCCGCTTTGCTCCTGGCTGAGTTTTCCTCGTATGCTGTCCAGGTCTTCGATTTCATGCTCTTTCATCCATGCTTCCATATCTTTTTTCACTTTTTCCAGATGTTGGAGCTGATTCAAATAAAGGGTGGAGGCAAGCTGTACTACTTTAGCCCCTGCCAAAATCAATTTTAGAGCGTCAGATCCTTGATGCACACCTGTGGAGGCAGCTATGTCGCAGTTTACTTTTCCAGAAAGAATCGAAACAAAACGCAATGGAAGGTTAAGTTCGGAAGAAGAACTAAACCTATGAGCAGCTATAACTTCCATTCTTTCAAGATCAATATCCATTTGGTAAAAGCGGTTGAAGAGTACCAAAGCGTTTGCCCCGCAGGCCACTAGCTTTTGCGCCAGATTGGCAAGAGAAGAAAAATATGGCCCAATCTTCACTGCAATAGGGATAGAAATAGATGATCTGACCTTTTGCAATATTTCCAGATGTAGCTTTTCGACGGATTCGCCTGTATGCTTAGTATCGCAAGGGATATTGGAAATATTGAGTTCCAAAGCGTCTGCGCCAGCACTTACGATTTGTTTTGCGTAGTCAGTCCACCACTTAAGAGAAACGCAGTTTAAGCTGGCAATCACAGGAACGGAAACATATTTTTTAGCACTTTCAATTAGCTTAAGATATTCTAATGGGCCTACTTCCATGCTTAGTTTGCTAACATAGTCAAAGGCTTCTGTATGAGAAGATGTCCAGAGATGTTCTTGTGTGGCATCTGCTTCTGCCTGGATTTGCTCTTCAAATAAAGACTTCATTATAATCGCGCCTGGAGCAATATCAGCTAACTGGCGTAACCGTTCTTCATTCTTTGTCAGACTACAGCTTGCAACCAAAATAGGATTTTGGAGCTTCAGACCCATATAGGTTGTAGAAAGATCAACCATTCATAAATCCTTTCCATTTGCCCAGGGAGTTCCCATGGATAGTATATAAACCCTTTTATAGGAAATAGTTACAATGTATTTAGAAAAAGTAAAGATTTTTATCACGAATAAAACAAATGATCGAATGATACGAATAGTTTTTATAAAAATTTCATTCGCGTAATTTGTATATTCGTGTCAT
>JABWCH010000530.1 GCA_013359215.1 Candidatus Brocadiia bacterium
TTTCGATAACGATTAAGATTAAGATAATGATAACGAATCGGACTACGATTCTTAATCTTAATCGTTATCTTAATCGTTATCTTAATCGTCTAAATGGGGAACTTATTTAAGGCAGATTCCTAAGTTATAAGTATTTTTTTAAAAAATAGCTTGTATTAGCCCAAAAAGCAAGAGAGTTTTATCTGAAACGATCGCTCCGTGTAAGCCTTCTTTCAGGAATCAAAAAAACAGGTATCCCACTTTTTTGTGCCAGGCTTAAGAGTCGAATAAAATTTTTTGATTTGCCATATGGTACGGTTTTTGATTCCTTACCGAAGGCTTGCACTACGCTCTGCTTATCCTTGAGTGGATGATATAATCTATTGCAAGAGAAGTTATTAAAACTTAACACGTATGACATCTACGCTCGCACCTTGGAGAATTATTTTTTTTCTAAGCACCTTATTTATCGATGCTCATGAAGCAGGCTTCTTCTGATTCTAAACTGTATGTGCAGGCTAAATAGTGCTATGATAATAGCATCTACTTCAGCCTGCTACGAAACCAAAACTTTAAAACTCTATCTCTCTAGCTTTTGTTATAGCTGAAATAGTTGTCCCATATATAATCGACTATGGTTTTGGCTTTGTCCAAAGATAAGCAGCGATATTTTCCTTGTTCGTCTGCCTTTACGACACATTCTTCAGGGCCATCTTCTTCAAGCTGCCCTTTGAGCAATTCTAGTCTCTGAATGGCTTTGTCAACGGCAAAATCAATTTTGGTATTGAATTTGTTTTCCAGCCATTCTTCGATCAGATTGTCCAGATCTTCTTTTGTCATTCCATCAGGGTTGGTCAAAAGATGATAGTAAGCCAAGATATTTTCTTTGCATTCTTCTTCTTCAGCATCATCCAGCAAACGATGGAAAACACCTGCGTTGCAGTCCAGATTGCGGAAAAACAGAGTGTCTGTGATGTCTTTGAGGAATTTCAGACGTTTGTTTTTATAGGCTACATATTGTTTGAAAGCAAAAGCACCTAGCAAAGAAAGACCTGTTACTGCACCAATGATGACCTTGAGTTCTGTTGCTTCAGGTATCTTGATTCCAAGCATATCAGCAATGCTATTGAGTTTTAAGATTCCCAAGATCAAAGCAAAACTGACGATCAAGGCAGGCAATGCCTTTAAGAGAGTGGCAATACCAGCACCAATTGCAGGAACTACAAACAACAGTCTGTCTTTTAGGTTCATGCTGATCTTTACGTTCGGGAACAACACTTCCAAATCAGCCTGGGGAATTTTTTTATAAAAATACAAATACATTTTGCCAGGCGTGAAGTTTAAATCCTGGATTTTTCTTTTTTTGGATTTAAAATAGGCTTCATCTTTGAATTTCAGAAGGAGCACAACCCTTTCATAGGTATCCATTGTAAAATCTTTTGTGCCAAAAAGCTTTTTAAGTTGTACAGTGGTCTGGCTGCTTCCTCTGTGGTAGCAAATCCAACGTTCGAAATCATCAAAATCAACATCCATTTGCAAGGTGATTAAAGATTGCTGCTCTTTTGCCTTTTCCCACTCTTCATCAGTAAGTTTGCGATAGTTCGCTTTTAGCAGAGTTTCTTCCAATTCCTCTACAAGCTTGCCTTCTCTGACTTGCTGTTCTTGTGCATTAGGAGGGAACATGAGTTTGGTATCAGCATCAGGGTTAATATGGGCAAAATTGTTTTTCATGCTTTCCAGATGCTTGAGCGAATCGAAATGGTAGTATGCGGAAACGATTTCACAGAATTCACGAAATTTCTGAACGTCTTCGCCTTGCAGCTTTCCATCCTGGATACAAAGCTCGACTAAATCGGCTTTTCTGTAAGGGATAAAAGCTTCTCGGTCTGCGTGTACGGCCATAATGTCTCCTTGTTTTTAAGAAGAAAATTTTTGAAAGGCATTTTTTCATCAATGCCCTTCCCTGTTTTGTTATCAAGGAATCCTAAAATGTTTTTATGTACTTTACCATGTTTTTTGTTTTTTGTCAAGAAAACCCTGAAGAATAGCTAAAAGGATAGGCAAATGATCAAAAATTTCCGCAATTTTTAGCGCGGAGAGCATAAAAAAAAACACGAAGATCGCAAAGAAAACAGATAGAATCTCTTTCTTCGTGTTCTTCGTAGTAAATGGGAAAGTTATTGAATAGGAGTTACGCAAAGAGATTTTTATTTGGGGGAAAATTTTTGTAAAAATTTTCCCCCAAACCCCCTTAAAAACTTTTATATATTTATTTTCCAATAGATTATGCTAAAAATTAACATAAACCTTGTTTTTCTTCTAAGATCAAAAAATAGATCCTTTTTATCAT
>JABWCH010000135.1 GCA_013359215.1 Candidatus Brocadiia bacterium
ATACCTGTTTTTTTGATTCCTGAAAGAAGGCTTACACGAAGCGATCGCTTCAGATAAAACCCGCTCGCTTTTTTGGTTAATACAAGCTATTTTTTTAAAGATACTTATAACTTAACACGTATGACGTGGAGGTAAGTGTGAACTATTTTATTTTTGTTATAACCTATTGCAAAATAAAAGTATAAAAGTTTTTAAAGGGGGTTTGGGGGAAAATTTTTACAAAAATTTTCCCCCAAATAAAAATCTCTTTGCGTAACTCCTATAATTCCGATAGCTAATTATCTGTTAATCTTCAATAGCTGCCATGCCAATCGCTGTATATTCTTGAGGCAAATTTTGCTCTAAGCGATTCCAATCTTCTCTTGTCATTCTTTGCTTTCTCTTAAGAAAGCTTTGGCGTAAAGTAGACAAGACAAAATCTTTTTTGAGTATTGCCAAAACATGGACTTCTCGCCCTTGTATTTTCATTTCATTAAACTGCGTCCCTAGCATAAGATTTGCTTTGAGTTCGGAAACTACAATATCTTTCTGGGCAACAAAGTCTTTGACATTCGTATTAGATTCAATCACAACCCCAAAAACACTTTCTGCAATCTGAGATACAGCATCGATTCTAGCATACTCTTCAGCACTCAAAAGCTTTTGGGCATTAAAGGAAAGAGTTTCCTTTTGTTTTTCCGTGACAGCAGGAATACTTTCTTTGCTGATATCTTCTATATATTTTAAAATAGAATCAGCGCATTCTGCATCGTTTGGCCCGAAAACTTTGCTTCTCCAAACGCCTTCCAATGCTTTTAGTTCTTGCACATTTTTCTTTTGTCCAGCGATCAAAGTTGCTTCTCTCAAAAGTTCGTCAGCATCATACTTGGAATTCCTTTTCCCGCTTAGATTTTGGGCATAAAATAAAAGCGCGGTATAGGCCGTCAATACCTGGACATTTTTTTCAGCACGAGCCTTATCGATTTTTGCTTCGATTCCTTGCAAAAAAGCATAGTCTTTGCTAGAGCCAAAAAAGGAATCTAATGTCTGGCAGGAAAGAGACAATACGAAAATAGCAAAAAGTAGTGTTATCAATAAATATTTGTGTATCAAATGGCATTCCTTTCTGAATTATAGCCTAGGTAACTGCTCAAAAGTCTTTGTATTAATCTTTAATCTTGAGCTTCTCAAGACATAAGATTTCACCGCAGAGACACAGAGAGAAGAAAAAAAAGAACTATATAATTCCTCTGCAACCTCTGTGTCTCTGCGGTTAATTATTTTTTTATCAATATGTTGCAATAGGTACAAAAACTTTTGAACAAATACCTACTTTCCATGCTGTGCTTTGTATTTATATCAACACAAAGCACAAGATAAGATCAGCACTCTTTTAAATCCTACTGAACTGCTGATTTTCCTGTAAACTGGTATTTATCCTGGCTAAGCATGTTTCTCAAATTTTGGTATTCTTCTGGAGTAAGCTGCAATCCATTTGCTTCTAATCCTTTACGCATGGAATATATGAACATTGCTCTTGTTATCTCAATGGTTGTTTGAGCAATGGCATTGCTGATGATTTCTTCTTTTAGAACATTGACTCCAATGAGCAGTGTGCTTTCAATAGAAACCACAACCTGGTGGTTCTGCAAAACAAAATTTTCCATACGAGAGCTACTTTTGATAACAAATCCTCTCAGGTGTTCTATAAGCTTTCTTCTCGCATCGAGTTGTGCTCCATAAAAACCCATAAGCCTTTTTTGAGCATTGTTATTCCATGCACCATATCCTTTTGCAGTAAGAAATTCAGGAAACATAAAACGCAGTTCCTGATAATCCTCTGCTGTCATATTGGGATTGCCTCTCCGTATAGATTCAATGATGTTGGCACGGGAGATCTGGACAGGAACACTCACCATACCAGTCATATAATCAAAATCCGATTCCATCTGGCTAACACCAACAAGATTTGTTGGCTCTAGCATTCCTATAACCACTAGCCTGTTCTGGGCATCTATATTTTGGCTGCAAGCAGCTATCCAGTTGCCTCGTATTTGGGTAGCAAGGTTACGGAGAGCATCAAGTCTGGCTGCTTCTTCTGCCATCAGCATATCTTGAGCAGGCGATGCTGGTTTTTTAACGCTATTGGCTATGGTTTCTTCTATTGTAATGGGATTTTGGGGAACAGTGGGATTTTGGGGAACAATGGGTAGAGGTTTTTTGTTTGCTTGCGCTAACTGGTTTTGCAACTGTACAATCTGGCTTTTCAAAGATTGCACTTCTCTTCCCATATCTTCAAGCTGCTTTCTCAATTGTTGGTTTTCTCGTTGTAAGCTCTGTGTTCCATACCCAGAAGTTTTTTCTGTTTGCAATTGGGCAATCTGGCTTTTTAAAACCTGAACTTCTCTTCCCAACTCTTCTGTTTGCTTTCTCCATTGCTGGTTTTCTGCTTGCAATTGAGGAATCTGCCTTTGAGCGTCCAAAGAGGGTGATTTTTCTGCTATTTGTCTTTTCAATAGGCTGTTTTCTTGCTCAAGTTGTTCGGCTCTACCACGAAACTGGAGCATTTGCTGCTCCAATGCTTTATTCTCTCCTGATGCATTGTTCGAAGCACCTTGTGGCTGGCTTGTTTCCAGCAAAACCCTGAGTTCTTCCTTGCTGATGGAGTTGTTGTTGTCTTTATCGATCAGCTTGAAATATTCTAAATTCTCTTTTCCACCTGGAAATTCTTCTATTGTAACTCGCCCATCTTTATTGCTGTCCCAATGGTTAAAGCATTCTTCAAGCTGCCCAAAGGCAGAAACAAGAAAAAAAGCAGACAGGACTACGAAATAATAGAGTGTATTTTGCATGTTCCAATATCTCCTATTAAAAACAAGATTTTTTTTAATGTGCCTTAGTTTGACAATGTTAAGGAATCAGGCGGTAAAATCATAATGGGGAAGTCCTTTAATTCTTGTCGGCTAACATTAATCTAAAGAAACGCTGCCTTCCTCTTCTATTTCCAGAGGAAGGTATTTTTTGATGTTTTCTAACTGGCTTTTAGAGATGCTCAGGTTTTGCCTTTTAAAACTTCGGTAGAGCGATTCTATGACCCAATCTGAAGATACAACTGCCAGAACTCTAAGTTTATCTGGTTCTTCAGAATAAAGGTAAGATTCGCTTGTTTTGATTCCTGCCCAGAATGTTTCAGGGGAAACCATAACGCTTTTTCCCTGGATCGTGACAACTTCAGGGAAAAGCTCTAAAATTTTTTTTACTGTATTGACAAGATTTTCTGTTGCTTTGATTTTTGCTGCTTCTGACTTGCTTAGGATTTTTTGCAAGATTCTGGGCTGTTCTGAATAAAATTTGATCGCTTCTATGCTTTTGGATGTTTTGTTTTTTCTATAAAGCAGAGATTCAATCATTTTTTTTCTTTGCAATTCCTGTGGCTGGTTTTCCTGGTATGAGCTTTCTTTTGCTTTGACTACCAGAACAGCATGAGCTTTTTGTCCTGTAGGGCGGTGTGTTATAGTGATGACAGCATTGCCTGTCTTATCAAAAGAGTGGTATTCATTGTTCCAAAACTTTCCCACATTAACGTCAAAGTTGATTTGATCCAAGGGAATTTCTATTTCTTGTATATTGACAAGAGAAATATTTTTTACAACACGGAACAACACAATGTCTCCTGTTGTAATTTCCTGAAAAGAAGGAATAACTTTAATGCCATGACTTTCTTTTTTAAGATTTTTTGCAATTTCGAGGTTTTTGGGACCAAAATAGCTTTCTTCCCAAATTTGAGCAAGCCACAAAACAGATTTTTTATCTTCGTGTATTAGCGCGATTTCTGTAGCTTTTTCCAGCAAATCTAATCCTGTAAGTTCTGGAATTTGCTTTCCAGAAACTTTTTCTGCATAAAAAAATAAAGCAGCATAAGCACCTAATGCTTTGGGATTGCTCTCTTTTACTGCCTGTGTAATGCCCTTAGAAATGCCTTTAAGAAAGGTAAAGTTCCATTCTTCGCCAAAAGCCCGATAGAATTCCAAATCTTCTTCCAAATCCTGAGCTGCCACACAAGTAGCGGCTAAAATCCATAGAAAAAGGACAAACAAAAATCCTTTTTGCATTTTTTACCTCCACGGATTACCACGCCAATTTTTTATTTAGCGATGAGAATTAAATAACTTACCCATTTTTAACCGAATATCAAGAAAATAGTTATGATATTTTATACTATATAAAGCTTATTTTATAATAGATATCGTCTATAACAAAATCTGACCTTAGCATAAGCAGCCTGTGCAGGCTAAGCAGTGCTATGTTAATAGCATCTGCACACATCTTTTTGTTGAAATAAAAAAAGAATGCCATCTTTTATTATAACTGAATTCTGTGAAAAACAATATCTTTGCCATAGTAGCAGATTTGGTTTTGAGAGTCCAGCATCACGGCATGGCATGATACTTCTTCCTCTCTTTTTTCCAGAACCTGCACATATACAGTATACTGCCCTGCTTCTCTGGGAACGCGGACAATCCCCATTTCCCTGATTTTCCAGGGCAAAAATATTCTATCTTCTGTAAGAATGCAATATCCTGCCACTGCTTGCATGAGAGAGTCCAAAAAACAAGGGTTCAGCAGTACTTTGTCCAATGGGTATTGAGGATGGTTCATCTGTTCCCAAGGCAGAAAAATAGGGTATATCAAGCCTTGCTCATGGAATTCCACCATCAGCTCATGTTTTTTTTGCTCAGGGTTTTTATAGTATTGATAAAGAGGGCCAACATGAATTGAATGCTCTTTTTTATGAAAAAGAGAAAGCAACTCTGATCCTGGGATGCTTTGGGTCGCTTTGTTTCTGTAGCTCCAGATCTCTGGCCTCATCTCTTTTTCGTAGCTTTTGTCTATCTGGGATGATACTGTTGCCTGAGAACAGAGCAGTATTTCTGGCTTCAGGCTATTTGCTGGATAGAACAGAGATTTAAGCGCGATTTTGTATTTATCCGAAGAAATTTTTTCTCCTTCTAAATAGATTTCGCGAGGCTGCTCTCTAAAAAGTTTCATGGGGTTTTCAAAGGAAACGCTTTCCAGCAAATATTCTTTCTGGATTCCCCGACGCAACGCATAATACTCAGCACAAAGTTCTAGCGATCCAACAGCAGGAAGAATAGGGACATTTCCTAGCCTATGCTGATCCATCATTGCATCACGTTCCACAGAAAGAATTCTGTAAGCTTTGACAGATCCATCTTTTTGGTATGCAATCCGATCTAAAAAAGGCGTTTGCTGCAAGCAGGGAATAGAAAGCTCTTTTTCTTGGAAATTCGATAAACCTTTATGATAAATAACTTCATTTTCCTGGTTAAAATGGAGCATATCTTCCCAAAAGGCAGATACACCTTCTTGTATCTCTATGAGTCCCATTCCTCTGGATGTTGCGCTCTCCATCAGATAATCGTTCCGAGAAGCCATCCCTTTTTCCTTCCATCCACTCCAGGAAAAGCAAACAGCATGGGTTTGGGGAAACAAAGCATGCCACAACTGCGTCCAATGGCTTAAAAATTGGTTAGCAGCGCAGTAGTCTATTTGTGCCTCATTGCCAAACCTCCCTGAAATAGAACCCAAGGCACATACCCATTTTAAAGGCTCTCGATGGCACAGCAAAAACAAGTGGCAAGCCCCCAGTACTTTGGTGTAAAAAACATCCTGGAATTCTTGCAGGCTTTTTTGATCCAGAGAATGGCTGGCTTCCCTTCCTGCACCATGAAGAATGGCATGGATAGAGCCAAAGGATTCTTTTGCCTTTTGAAGAGACAATTTCATAGCATCATAGTTTCGCACATCGCAAGGAAAATAAAGTACCTTGCATCCAGCTTCTTTCCATCTTTCTAAATTGCAATATATATCCCTTGCCTTGGCAAGCTGCTGCAAGGCTTTTTGGAGCATGGCAGGCGTTGGTTTTTCCTTTTGGGATAGGATTTCTCTTTTTTTCTTTTCCTGGAACTCTTCCCATTCTCGTTTCTCCATGCTGGCAAGATCAGAAATATTGTCTGGCAAAGGAGTAGAACCAAGGATAATGAGATTGACAGGCTCTTTTTTGGCTAAATCCGATACAATCTCTTCTGTGATTCCTGTTCCGCCTCCTGTTACCAGAATGGTTTGCGGATGAGGCATAGTAATTTTGCCTTGTGCCTGGAATGGCTTATCTTGCGTCTTGATGATATACCTTTTGCCTTTTTTATAGGCAATCTCCACTCCTAAGCCAGCACATTGGATTTCCTGGGCTACAATTTCCATGCATTCAGGCAAATTTTGCAAATATTCTGGGCTAAAGTCTATGATTTTGGTCTGAGATTCTTTCCACTCTTTCCTTAAGCCTTTATAAAAACCAGCAATGGCCCCCAAAATGGGGTTTATGCTTTGAGGTAATTCCTGGCCCCAGAATCCATCCATGGAAATCAGGCATAGAATATGCCTTGGCTTTTTTTCAAGCCTTTTATGAATATGCTGATAGAAAACAAATCGACTCTCCAAGCTTTGGATAAAAGCTTCCTGGCAATTTTTTTCTGTCATTTTAGCAAAGCTATCTTCTTTTCCCAGGGTAGAGCAGTCCAAAATAACATCGCAAGGCTCTGGAATCGAAAGAGAACGCAAGGCATCCAGCGTTTTTTCAGGGCTTTCTCGCAAAAGAAAGGACGTGGTCAAAGCTTTTTGTTTCCCAAGATCAGCCAGAGTCATGACCATGTTGCTTTCCCCCACAAGCAAGACATTTTTTCCTTCCAGGCTATAGTTGCAAGAAGAAGAAAGCGATTCTTCACAAAGCGTTATAATCTGGCGGCTTAAATTATTTTCTTGAGGAAGATTCCGCAAAATAGGGCTGGCATCTCTAGTTTCTAAGATTTGTGATTTTTGAGAGCTTGTGTCTTTTTTATTTTGCAAGGAAAACCTTGTCATGACAAACTCCACAACATGCCCAATCGTAGGATAGTTAGAGAGTATGAGGCGTTCTCCTCTGGGGAATCCAAATTTTTCCGCAATCATAGAAAGGATCGTTGCTTGCTTTACTGTGTCTATACCCAGATCAGCTTCCATTTCCATCTCTAGTTCCAGCATCTCAGGCGGATATTGTGTTATATGGGAAAAAATTTGCAGAATTTCCTCTTGCACTTGCTGCTGTTTTTTAAAATCAAAGAGGATTCCCTTTTCTTCATCGTCTTTATGCTCTAAGGTAGAAGCATGGACTGCTTCTTGCTCTTTTTGGGCTATGGGAGCGGCTTCTTCTTGATTCAGAGGGGGAATTTCTCTGGCTTTCTCTTGCCTTGCCTTGCCTGTGGACACTATCAAAATTTTGCCGCGCATTTCTGCAACTGCTGATGGATTCCCAGAGATGCTTTCTAGCCATTTCTGGTATAGATTTTGAGAAGCGATTCTGCTATTGCCTTTGGCTTTTTTCTTCAGAAGCACAAAATTCCCTTGAGACCCAAAGCCAGCAGAAAGGTGCAAAGCATATTCGCAGGAGTACGTTCCTCCTTGCGAGAAAAGCAAATCGCGAAATTCTGGATCAGGCTGCGTGCAATTCACAACAGGCGGCACTTTTTGGTATTGTAGGCAGCGGGCAGCTACAATATCCTCGATAGATGCTCCCATAGTATGGCCTGTCATGGCCTTGGTGTTGGTAATCAAAATTTGCGAATATGTTTTAGGAAATGCACTGCGTAGCGCATTGGCTTCTGTCTGAGAGCATCCTCCCCTTGGAGGAGTCGATGTTTCATGAGACAGATACACGGTTTTGGAAGCTATGCTGTCCCTGTGCCATCCATGCTCTTTTTCCATACGAGAGATAAATCGATTCATCTCTACCGCAAACCCTTCCTTATCGATTTGAGAAGGATGCTTGGCAGTGTTAAAGCTTTGCGAGCCAAGAAGGTCGCATATTCCTTCCATACCACGCTTTTGGACTTCGCTTTCTATTTCTAAGACAATTCCAATAGCTCCAGCTCCTACGATCATGCCATTTCGCCTTTGGTCAAAAGGAACAGCCGCTTCATAGATGTCCCCTTCGTTGCTGGCAGCACCAGTGGAAAGAAAACCAGCCCCAAGCCAGGGAAAATTCCCGCTGGATGTGGCATTGTCCGCGCCTATGATAATCATTCGCTTTGCTGCTTTTGTCTTGAGTAAGGCTTCGCATAAAGTGATGGCACAAACCGTGGAGGAGCAGGCTGAATTGATCTGGAAATTAGGCCCTTTAGCACCAATAGCCATAGCCAGAGAATTGTTTGCCTGGATTGCCACCTGATCCATAAAGCTATGGTTGAATCGATACATTTCTTCTTCTCCAGGCGCATCGGAAAGAATAGAATAGTGTAGACTGTACCAATCGGAGAGCAATTTTTTGCTAAAAGGATCTTGGATTTTTCCTATAATTTTTTCATAAAAGCCCATTATGTCCTTTCGCAGGGCATTGCCATATTTGTAGGCTATATATCGGGAAGCTTCTTCCAGAAATGGCTCTATCATAGGAAAACCATTGGCAAAGACAACCCCTGTTTCTTCTTGCATTTCCTTAGGCAAAACCCATCTTTTGGTAGGCAAAGAGCTTCCTGTGCTTGTCGAAGTAAATTCTTCAACCAAAGGAATTCCAGCATCAGCCAGGGCTTCATAGCCAGCAGCAACGCCTAAGAGTATTGTTGTTGTCATTTTTTTTAGGCTTTTTTCTTCTATCTGATAGTCTTCCCATGGCAAAATTTTTCCTATTTTCCCTGCAATCTGGATCACTTCCTCCAAAGAAGACAAAAGCTTCAGCGTAGGGCCTTCCTGAGATGATTTCACAAGCTTTGTGATATGCAAATCCAGCATCTTTTGTTTTTCGCTTTGTGTAAGACGCTCAATCATATTGCGGCCTTCACAAAGCTGATCAAAGTTGTTTTCCTGGAAAGCTTTTTTGTATGAACCAGGCAATCCCATAGAAACGCCGCTATACACGATTTTGTCTTTTGTTTTTTCTTCTTTTGGCTGAAGAATTGTAGGGCTTCCTTGGGAAAGGCTATTTTGCTCTTTATCTGGAATCAGAGAAAGCGGGACTCCTGAAACAAAAAGCCTGCCCAGAAAATTTTGGTAGCTTTCCCAATCGTCCTTTCCTCTTTCATTCATGGTAAGAAAAGTGGCTTGGGTATCTTTCAGGATGCTTTGCCCTAAATGGGTTAAAACAGAACCTGGCCCTACCTCTAAAAACAGACGCACACCATCGTTGTATAGCCTTTGCATAGAAGCAGCAAAATTTACACCTTTGCAGATTTGTTCCTCTAATATTAGAGAAATGGAAGAATCGGCTTCGCCAGGATAGTATTCTGCCTTTTGGCCCATAATAACGCGCACTCTTGCTGGCAAGAATTCTATATTTTGGATTTTTTTATAAAAATTCCTGGCAGCCTCGCTCATGAGCTTAGAGTGAAAAGCATGAGAGACAGGAAGCAAGGTACAGCCTATGCTTTTTTTTTGCAAAATTTTATGGCATCTTTCGATTTCTTCAGAAAGCCCGCTAAGAACCATTTGGTTTGGTGCATTCCTATTGGCAATATCAACCGCTAAAGCATGCTCTTGCAATATGTTTTGTATATTTTCTAAAGAAGAGGATACAGCCAGCATTTTTCCCCTTTTTTCGCGAGGAAGGGAATCCAGTGCTATGGCTCTTTCTGAAATTACTTCCATTGCATCTTGAATTCCAAGCATTCCGCCAGCACAAAGGGCGCAGATCTCACCAAGACTATGCCCTAGCATGTAGCGTGCAAAAATTCCCATTTGTTCCAGCAATCGGTACATTCCTAAATTGCTCGCAAAAAGAGCAGGATGAGCATGGATGGTTTCCTGCAAGCTTTCGTCCGCTTTTTGGCCTGTCTGGAAAATCAAGGAGGACACGGTCTTTCCATGCTTTTTAAACCAAAACGCATCCATTTGCTGATAAAAGCTTTGCATCGGGAAATAGGCATCATATAGACTGCGGAACATGCCAGGGTATTGTGATGCCTGGCCTGGAAACAAAATGGCAATTTCTTTCGAGGAAACACAATTGCCTTTTTGGTATAGAATTTCCTGAGGCAGCTTTTCCTGGTTTTGTATTAAAGGAAAAAGCATAGAGAGTTTGCTCTTCAGGTCTTCATAAGAAGATGCCAAAACGCATATACGGTGAGGAAGCCTTGGATTTGTTCCTGAGTTATGCAAAAAAACTTTTTGGGCAAAGCTCATAGAAGGATCAGGCAGAATTTCTTTTGGAATTTCTAAGAGGCTATTGCCAGAAAAAAAGACAGGATAGCTTTTGCTATTTTTTCTTTCAGAGGCAATACAAAGTGCTTTTTCTTGGCTTTCTGATTCAACTAAAGAAGAAAATGGTATGGATGTTGAGTTGCAAGAAGGGCGATATTCCTCTAAAGCAATATGGGCATTTGCTCCACCAAATCCAAAAGAACTTACATTGGCTCGCCTTGGATGTTCCTTTTCCTGCCAGGGTTTGGGCTGGTTTAAAATATAAAATGGCGAATCTTCAAGGTTTATATTGGGATTCAAGGTTTGAAAATTGGCTGTTGGTGGCAAGACTTTACGATCCAGGGCTAAAACTGCCTTTAAAAAGCCTGGCATTCCTGCTGCTGATTTTAAATGCCCAATATTCGATTTAACAGAGCCAAGACCACAAAAGTTTTTTTTGCTGCAACCCATCATTTTAAAGCTTTTGTTCAAGGCCGCAACCTCAACCACATCCCCTACTTTGGTAGAAGTGCCATGGGCTTCCATCATTTCTATTGTATCAACACTATAGCCTGCTTCCAGGCAAGCCATCTGTATGGCTTTTGCCTGCCCTTCTTCATTGGGTGCTGCAATGTATTTTCCTTTTCCATCGCTTGTCTGGGCATATCCAGTAATGATAGCATGGATATGGTCTTTGTCTTGTATGGCATCCTCAAGCCTTTTCAATATTACAGCCCCCGCGCCCTGTCCTGTAACAAAACCATTGGCACGAATATCAAAAGGGAAAGATCCATCGGGGGATAAGGCATTGATGGCAGAAAAGCATACAAAATTGCTCACATCGAGCTGGAGATCGGCTGCCCCTGCTATAGCAAGATCAACTCTATTGCTTTGCAGCATAGAGGCTGCCTCCATGATGGCAACTAAAGAAGAAGCACAGGCAGCATCCACGACGTACGCAGGCCCATGTATGTCAAAAACATTGGCAACTCTCCCTGCTACAAGGCTAGGCAGAACGCCAGGGGCTGTGTCCTCTGTAATTGTAGGTGCATCTCCATAGAAACTTTTGGCTAAGGCAGCAAGGAATTTTTCTTGGTTCTGCGCTGGCTCTGCCTGAAAAAAAGAGGTTTTTTTTAAGGCATCTTCCAGCTTTTGGAAATGAACTCTTCGATTGATTTCATGAAATCGAGTCCCATTTGCCCCATTGGCTACAACAACCGCAATTCTGTCTTTTGATACATTTTGCCATTGGCATTTTGAGAGAGCCATATCTGTAACATAAAGAATGGCCTTTTGGTTTTCATCCAGATGCAAGGCAACAGCAGGGGGTATTTTATACTTGCTTACATCTAACTTTAGATCCCGAATCATCCCCGCCAGATGCGTTACAGATTTATCTTTTTTATATACGGCGTTTACAAGATCAGGCCGATAGTATATGCTATGGGGAAATATTTCTTCTGGCAATGGCCCAATCGAAACTTTTTTTTCCAGAACATTCTGCCAGAAACTTTCCGTATCCAAAGCATCGGGCAATAAACATCCCATACTAACAACAGCTATTTTTTTTTTCATACTCTTTTTCATATCATAGTTTAGCGATGAGAATTAAATAACTTCCCCATTTCTAACAGAATATAAAGAAAACAGTTATGATATTTTATACTCTATAAAGCTTATTTTATAATAGATACCGTCTATAACAAAATATGACCTCAGCATAAGCAGCTTGTGCAGGCTAAGCAGTGCTATGTTAATAGCATCTGCTTGAGTCTGCGGAAGTAAATGGGGAACTTATTTAATTCTTGTTTTTTAGTTAGGCAATTCTTTTTGTATTTCCTGGAATCTTGCTAAAATAGGCAAATGCTGAGTGCATGATCTTTCGCATTGCATGCATCGGGTACATTTGTCGAGATGGTTGCCTCTATAGAAGATTTCCCAATGCCACTTCATTCTGTCTGCAATTGCCTGTTTCTTATGGCTTAACAAATACTGGTTGTAAGAATCCATAAGTTTAGGAACAGGAATTCCTTCAGGACAATAGTTGCAATATCCGCAGCCTGTACAAAGTTCATTGAAGGCTTCTTTTAAGCCAAGGCGAATTTTTTCTATGTTTTCTGCTGGAATGGCCTTAAACCCATCTACTGCCGAGAGTGCTTCCTGTAAGTGTTTCATTTTGCCCATCCCTACAAGCATAGTTGTAATCCTGGGGTCATTTAAAAGAAACCGAAGGGCTGCTTCAACAACCGTTTCTTCTTGCCGTTGTTTCAGAAACGAAAACCTTTGCGGATTCTGTGGAATCAAACCACCCCCCAGGGGATTCATTACAGCCACACCACATTTCGCCTTTTCAGCAAAACTCAATGCCATTTCTCGATAAGCAAAATTCATGGCAGAATATCCCAGAAGCACGCCATCGAAAGGATAATCATAAATTACCTTTTCTATTTCATTTCCGCTCATGTGGGTAGAAAAGCATATATGCCGTATCAGCCCTTGCTCCTTGAGCCTGACAAAAGCATCCAGAAGACCTCTTCCGACTCTTTCTCTATATTGCTCAGGTCTCAGAATACACCATATATAATAAAAATCAATACAATCCAGACCCAATCTTTTAAGCGAATTTTCCAAATCCCTTCGTATTTTAGGCTCTCTGGATTCAAAGGTTTTGGTTGCAACATAAAAAGGCTTTTGCGTTCTTGTTTTTTTCATTTCAGCAAAAGCCCTGCCATAATATTCTTCTGATTTACCATTGCAATAGATAGGTGCGGTATCGAAATAGTTGATTCCTGCATCATATCCAGCTTGAATCAGCATAGCGCAATCTTCTGGACTCTGGCTGCTTTCAAACCTCATGCCGCCAAAACCCAAAGCAGAAATATCTATTCCTGTTTTTCCAAATTTACGATATATCATAACCAATATCCTCATAACTTGCTGTATAGGAAATTATAGTTTTGTCGTAATCGTAATCGTCATGCGTGTTAAGTCTTAATGGCTTTTCTTACAATAGATTATATCATTCACTGAATGATAAGAAGAGCGTAGTGTAAGCCTTCTGTAAGGAATCAAAAACAGTGCCGCCTGGCAAATCAAAAAATTTTATTCGACTCTTGAGCCTAGAGCAAAAATAAAAATGGGATACCTGTTTTTTTGATTCCTGAAAGAAGGCTTACACGAAGCGATCTCTTCAGAATAGGTGTTAACTTTTCGATGCAAATCTTTACCCTGAAAGGGTTTTATATACTAGCCCAGTGCAACGTCCTGGCTAAAAAGGATATATTTTTGCTTTTCTTCGTTGTTGGCAAAGCGTACATAATGGAATTTGGGTGCTCTGTCGCATAGAATTTCCATATCTTTTGTGGGGTTTGTGTCGCATACTATGGCAAGGGGTCTGCCGTCAGGTTTGCTTTCAGAAGCCTGGGCTATGGCTTCGATATTATGCCCGTCAATTCTGAGAGCTTTTAAACCAAAGGATTCCAATCTTTTTTCTATAGGTTCAACATTCATAACAGTCGTCATTTTCCCATCGCATTGGTATCCATTTACATCAATATAAAGAATCATATTGTCTAGTTTATGGAAAGCCATTGCCTGTAGTGCTTCCCATGTCTGGCCGATTTGAAGTTCTCCATCGGACAGGAATACAATGATCCTCCCTGTTTCTCCTTTCCTTTTTCTGGCAAAGGCAATTCCAGCAGCCTGGCTTATTCCCTGGCCTAAAGAGCCTGTTGTTACTTCCATTCCAGGGGAATGCTCTGCTCCAATCATCTCTACGCTATATCCATCTTTGTTGAAATAGTCCAGACCATCTTCCGCCATTCTTTTGGTTTCGATTAAAGCAGAATAGACAACAAGCGCATATTGAGCAGGCGAAAGAAAAAAACGGTCGTATTCTTTTCCCCTCGCACCATGGAATTCCGCCCCTGTAAAGTAGCGGCTGTTTCCTGCACCAGGAACTCCAGGAAAGGGTTTGGGTTTGATAGGATTTTCAACAGTGCCTAAATTCATGACCTTTGTATATAAGGTCGCCAGTATCTCAGCAGAAGAGCATGCCTGGCTCAAATAGCCTCCGCCATTTTTTATGGTATGCTCTAGTGTTCTTTTTCGGATTCCCTGAGCGATTTTTTTTACTTGGTTTATCCATTCAAATTGTTCCATAGATATTTTTTGGCAGGGAAAACTTTTTTTGTTTTACCCATATTCCTTTTAAAATTTTTATTGATTTCATTCTTTTGATACCGTAGACCATGCTGTAAGCAAGGTTTTATCTATATTTTCCATGATGCGAAGGGTTTCCTGGATAGAAAAAACCATCTTTTGGTAGTGGGCCAGCTCTTCATAGTCCAGGGATATTCCCAATCGGTTCTTTAAAAATTCATAGCATACCTGGTAAATGCCTATGCGATAATCCCAAACTTGCTGGCCAATCCCTTCGAAATATTGTTTGTCATTGATGTAGACCCGCCCTTGTTTTGATTCTGTGGCTGGTACATAACGCAAGTATTTTTCCTCTACTTTGTTATGTCCTGTGACAGGACAGGATACATAAGGATTAGATAGAGAAGGTGCTTCCATAAGATGAAGGGCAAGCAAATCTTTTCCATATAGCGAAACCTGACGGAACAGCTTTTTCTGATTGATGACAGGAATACGACAGAATTCGTTTTGAAAATGCTTGGAGTATCGGGATCTAAAAATGGGGCTATGCAAAATCGCATAAATATAATGAAACGCATTTTCATGGTTAAAGCTTTTTTCCAAATCGCCTGCTTCTGTTGTGAATTCCCATTCTAGCTCTTGTTCCAGAATAGATATAAACAAAGGGGACAGATTGCAAATAAAATCTTCTCCTGAGAGAACATAGAGAGGGAATAGAAAGGCACTTTCTTCTGGTTTAGATGAAAGGATGCCAGAATCAGGGATATGCCTTGTTGCAAAAAAATGGCTAAACTGCTCTTGCGAATGGCGAGCAGAAAGCACAAGAGAAGGAACATCTTGCCCTATTTTTTCCAGCAATCCTGTTTTGTCCCTTTTGACGAGATTATGACAAAACGCATGACGTATATCAAAAGGGAAGAGCTGGTATTTTACAGCATCTTGCGCTACGGATTCATCTAAAAGATCTTTTTTATCAGGGCCTTCTAAGGTTTTGATGTCCATGGAGGCAAAGAAATCATTAAAAATTGTAGTAAAAGAAACCCATTGATCGTAACGTTTATTCATACATTGCCATCCACCGTCACGTTTTGCTTCGTACTGCTTGCGTCCTTTGAGAAGGAAATAGGTCTTTTTAAAGGATTCGACATTCAGTTTGCGCAAGAAGGCCTTTTCAAGCGGAGGGGTGATCGATTCAAAGTAGAGCGAATCATATTTTTCCTTTGCCTGGGGAAAAAGATTGTGTAGCTCTTCTAAAAGCTGTGGTGCTTTTGGTCTCTTGTCATAAGGCAATGTACAAAGGTCAAAAACCTTAAAAATATCATTTAAAAAGGTTTTTTTGACCTCAATATCCTCTACATCTATTTTTTGTTTATGGACGTACTTCTTATCATAGAATTCCAGAATATCGTAGTCCTTCATTCTTTGTTGCGTCAGGACATCTGTACCCAAGTAAATTCTGGTTAGTTTACGAAGACATTGCTCTTTGTATTTTGCTATATAGCCATCACTAAAGAGGTGTTGCATCTTCCCTAGCATTTCGAGAATATTGCTTCCTAAAGAAACATCATGAAATATTCTATATCCACTGAGCCACTCCATGAACGTAAGCCCTAAAGCCCATATATCCATTCTCTGGCTTACTTTGTCGAGGCAAAAGACAATATGTTCGCCATCAGGATGATTTTCGAGTTGTATGACCTCTGGAGGCAAATAAAGCGGTGTTCCATGGAGATATCCTCGTTTTTTCCACAATTCCAATTCATTGATTTCGCTATAGCTCTTGGACACACCAAAATCCACAAGCATAGGCACATCTTTGCAGAACATGATATTGTCAGGCTTAATATCGTTGTGGATGATAAAACCATAGGAAAGGTCTTCCAATGCTTTTAACAAAGAATAAAAAACCCCAAAAATATAGGGTGGGCTAAGCAATTTTTTTCTGGCATCTTGCGAGCTTTTTTCCAAGGGAGATAGCAAGTATGTTACATAGTATGGAACATTCATGCCTTCATATTGGAATTCTCCTGATAAAATCTTTGGTATATGAAGAGACTCTGCTGCCTGGATACGGTGGAACTGCGCCAGCTCTCTCTCAAAAATAGGGCCGTTTTTAGCAAGTGGCATCAATGGTATCTTTAGAGCATATTTATATGGATAGAAGCGTTTGCATTCCACTTCATAGACTTCTCCATTCGCACCACGGCCTAAAAGCCGATTGATTTTGATGGAATCTAACCCACCCTCATTCCCGACAGAAGATATAAGGCATTCTTTGTCAATTGTTTTATTAGAAAGCAAAGATTCCCAGGAAAAATTCTGAGAGGCTTTCTTGGGAATAGGGTCGAATTCGCCCTCTTTTGCGGCTACAGTCAGGTCTATATCAGCAGGCTTTTGGCCTTTTTTCTGTCCTTTAGACAAAAGGCTGGCGATCTCATCGGTTGTCCCCTGTTCTATGGTTCTTTTCCATTCTTTTGTGGACATATCCATAGTTTTTTGGGCCATGCCCTCGGTTTGTGGCAAATCAGCAGTAGCGTTGGGGTCAGGCATGTCCATCAGAAATTCCTGGGCAGACATATCCGCTGTCGCGAGCTGGCTGTTCTGTGCCTGAGGGTCAGGCATGTCCATCAGAAATTCCGTCAGGCATGTCCATCAGAAATTCCTGGGCAGACATATCCGCTGTCGCAAGCTCAGGCATGGGCGGCTGCTGTGCAGGGATTTTCGATTCTGTAGCAGAATTCAAGGCGTTTTTTTCTTCTTCTCTTTCGCTTTGTTTTTTGAATTTCCACCTTTCTACATTGACTTTGCCTTGAATGACTGTTTTTGGCTTTTCTTCTACGCTTTGAGTATTTAATGGCGTAGGCTGTGAATCTTTTGGATCGGGGACATACTGGGGTAATTTTTTTTTAGGCTCTTGTTCAATAGCATTGGATTCTGTTTGAGGACGAGAAATAATTGTCCTTTTTTGGGTATAAAGGCTGCTTGTTGTTCTATTGGCTACCCTGCCTATGGGCAATGGTAGTTCTCTTGTTTCTGAATGCTTTTGGCTTTCTTTCATGGCGGAGAGTACAGATTCAGGAATCGGTATGCTTTCTGGCTTCCTGGATGCTGTTTTCGCTTGCTCATCCAAAGCAATTGCTCTTTTTTCTGTCCGAATGTTTGTTTCTATAAGCAAATCGCTAAATGCAGGTTTTGTTTCTACACTAGGATCGCTAAATGCAGGCATAGATACAGGCTTTTCGTCTGAAGATATACCTAAAAATTTTTCAGCAGAAAGAATTTCTGTTTCTTCTTGCGCTTTTTGGTCAGGAAAAGAGGAAGAAACCTCTTGCTGGCTACTATTTTTCTGCCTGTACGTTTTCCATTTATCTAGTATTCCCTTAGCTGTAGGCAATTCTTGATTTTGGGATATATTGGTATCTTTTGTTTCTAAAACAGGGTGTTTTCCTGATATTTTTTGGGCATCTTTAGACAAGGGCATTGCTTCAGTAGAAGGTTTTTTTTGTGGTATAAAGCTAGAGTGGCTTTCTGTTTTTGTTTTACAATCCAAAGAAATATAATGCTCTTCTGGTTTTTCCTCAGATAGATTCTCGCTTACAGCATCAGAACGAGTTGCCAGCATCTTAAGATACATTTGTTTGAATTTTTTTGTGGCATCTGAAGTTATTTTCAATTTTTGAGCATCTCCCATCCCGCCTTGCAGTGCATTTTCTTTTGGCTGCTCTTGGGGAGGGGAATTGATAGAGTTCAGCTTCTCTGTTTTTTTAAAATCATCATAAGGAAGAGGCATTCTTATGCTCCAAAAGAAAAAGTTTGTCCATGGCATTGGCTTACCCATAGGCAACACCCATGGGTATAAGGTTTATTTTTTTGCTAAAAAATCCATAAACGCGGCTTTATTCTCTACAGGTTTTGTCTTAGGCCGACCCAGATCAGCTCTATGGCCTTTTTTTATCTTTACAACCAAAAGAGATGGCCCTTGTTCTTCTAGCAGGCTTGGGATGGCATCTTTTAGCTCTTGCTCCTGGGATATGCTTCTGGCATTCCGATAGCCACAAGCAAGAGCAATTTTAGCAAAATCAACGCAAGGAGAGACAGATGGCTGTGCACCCGTGGATTCATAGCATTCATTATCGAAAACAATGTGTTTGAGATTTTTTGCTTTGTAAGATGCAGCTATAGGCCATGATCCAAGGTGCATCAAGGCAGCCCCATCGGCATCAAAAACAACCACTTCGCGATTAGGATTGGCAAGCGCAATTCCTATGCCTATTGCTGTGGAGCAGCCCATAGAGCCAACAGTATAAAAATCCTTATCATGGCCTTGCTTCGAGAATTCTCTATGGTCGTAAAGCTCTCGGCTTACATGGCCTGTTGTGGATACAATGGCATGTTTTTCACTTAAAAAGCTCAGTATGATCTGGATGGCTCTCTCTCGCTCTAACTCCCAGGAGTTTTGAGATTTTTTAGGCGATTGATAGGGTGCAAAAATTCCAGGGCGAAGAATAATAGCATAAGGAGCTTTGTTGGCTTGAGTATACTCTTTTGCCTTTGCCCATGCTTGCTCCATTTCGTTGGCTTCTTCGCTTAGAATCGTATAGGGAATCTCCAGAACATCTAGCATGGGTAGCATGATTCTGCCCATTTTGATATGCTGTGGTTCATCCTTTACTCCAGGCATCCCTCTCCACCCAATTAGAAGAATCATGGGAATAGAATATACCTCTTTATCCACAAGCGAAGTAAGCGGATTGACAGCATTTCCCAATCCTGAATTTTGCATATAGGCTACTGCTGTTTTTCCTGTTGCCAGATGGTATCCTGATGCCATTGCAATAGCATCGGCTTCATTGCTTGTGGCAATGTGTTGGAAATTGCCTTCGCCTTGGTCTAAAAATTTTAACCATTCTTTAAAAGTGCTATCAGGCACGCCAGCAAAAAAAGTAAATTCATGCTTTTGCGTAGCCTGGTACATTTCTTGGCATGTAATCATATTTTTCTCTTTATTTTGGAAATGGGAGTTACGCAAACTTCTTTTTTGATAATTAAGCCTCTATTTCAAGCTTCGCTTGATTTTTTTCATGATGAAACTTTAGGGATAAGTAGAGCGTAGTGTAAGCCTTCTGTAAGGAATCAAAAACAGTACCGCCTGGCAAATCAGAAAATTTTATTCCCCTCCTAAGCCTGGCACAAAAAAAACTTGGATACCTGTTTTTTTGATTCCTGAAAGAAGGCTTACACGAAGCGATCTATTCAGATAAAATCCGCTATTTTAGGCATCTTAGAATGCCTGCGTAACTCCTATTTTCGAAAGTCATATAATAGGAAAGTTTAGTCTTTTAGCATTTCACAAGCTTTTTTATAGTCTTCAAAATCCTGGATTTCCATCCATCCTTTATGAATTTCCAGGGAGCTAACCTTATAGCCTCTGTCTATCATCTCTTGGAGCATGTCTGTAAGATCTGCCTGGGGGAAGCTTTCTGCATTGTGGAATTTTCCCCAATGGCTGGACTCTTCGATGCTTTCATAAACTTTGCGGAAATCGCTGAAACCTTTTTTGGAGAAAAGGGCCATTCCTATGAATTCATGGGTTGCTTTTTCGCAAGGAACTCTCTTGCCGATTTGCTTGATAGGATTATCTCTCTCTGGATGTATGACCCTGTCACCAGAGACAGGCGCATAGCTTGCCTCTACAAGATCTAGCCATTTATTGTTATGCTTCAGTTCACGATAGCAACTGTCAACAACAAGGACAATGTCTTCTTCTCTATGCAAAAGCTGTTCCAGGATGCTGCTTTCGAAAATAATATCAGAAAATAGAACCAAGACTTTTTCATTGATCTGGTTTCGGGCGCACATGATCGAATGAGCAATGCCTGTCTGTCGGTATTTGTTGTTTTCAATAATCGTCAAAGACTCTGGAGAGCTGGAAATGGAGGAAGGCTTTACTTTTTCTTTTTGGTAGCCAGCAATAATCTTCATGTCCTTGATTCCGTGGTTGTTGAGAATTTCGATGTTTCTTTGCAAAATGCTTTTGCCATTGATGTCTAGGAGTCCTAGAGGACGGTCTTGCAATATATCTTGAAAAGAAGGTACGTTAGAATCATCGCCCGCAGCAGGTATGATTACCTGCACTTTGTCTCCATCATAGAGATATTTTTTTTCATTTTCCTGCATCTCATGCATGCCCTGTAGCTGGAAAATCTTTTGCATAGAGGCTATGCTTTCCGTAACTTTGCGAATATCGCCTGTCTGTGCGAGGACAGAAAAAGTTTGCTCCATGGCTTTAACCGCAGCGCGGATTCCCTGATTAGCAAAAATATACACTTTTACTTTCTTGCTTTTTATGGCTTCTTCTACTGTAAATCCTGGGTATGTGGTAGGACAAACCAAAAGAGGCGCATTCATGTCCCATTCTTTGATAAAATGGCAGATTTCCTGGATGTCTTTGCTCTTAGAATGGATAAAAACCCCATCTGCTCCAGCATTTACGTATGCACGTCCTCTTTTTAGTGCCTCGTTCATTCCTGCGCCAGCAATCAAGGCTTCTACTCTAGCGAAGACACAGAATTCCTTGGTTTCCTGGGCATTTTTGGCAGCCATGATCTTACCAACGAACTCGCCAATCGGAGCAAGCTCTTGTCTTCCAGGGATGAAGCTGTTGACTTTAGGAAACATTTTATCTTCAATACAAACAGCAGCAATTCCCGCAGCTTCAAATTTTTTGACCATATAGATGACATTGTTGGAATTGCCATATCCTGTGTCAGCATCCACGATGATTGGTATGGAAACAGAATCATTCATGTTGATACATGCTTCCAGGTGGTCTGTCATGGTTAAAATATTTGCATCAGGAACAGCGTGGGCAGTGCTTACTTCCAGACCAGATGCCCATATTCCTTCAAAACCTGCTTCTTCCACTAATTTCGCGCTCATACCATTATGAGCACCTACAATTCTAACTATTTCTTTTTCTAAAAGCAGTTTCCGTAACAACTCAGCTTTTCTCATTCTCTACAACCTTTCGAAATATCTATTGCATCATTTTTTATAATTGGAAATTTTTTCTTGTTTTTTGATTAAAGGTTTCCAAGAGACGATTTCTTTAAAACCTGTACCAAAAAAAAGATTGTTCAAACCATATTTTAAACCAGGTTCTATATAATAGCAAGTCCCTTCTTCTATTTCCAGAGGAAATTGAGAATACGGGCTTTCTGTGCCTTCTACTGGGGTTTTTTCATTATGGCCCCTCGCAAGCAAAAAGGTATGTTTGCCAGGAGAAACTCTTAGCACGTATTCGCCAGTAATATCAAAGACCCTCTCACCATTGACTTTTAAAACCCGAATCCCGCCTAGTGGCTGAATAATCCCATAAGGCTCAGAAAGATCGGGTTGACGATAAGCGCATCCTGCGAAAAAGATAGCAAAAAGCAAAAAATACCATTTAAACATATTGCATAGTCCTTTTAGGGAACAATAAACTGCGGAACATAATTGTTACTGGGTTGCCAGCGAATAAAGCGATAGACATCGATCAGGGAAAGAATTTGGTTTAGAGCAAATAAACTAAATTCTGCACTGGTTGCCAGGGGATTTTCTTTGCTGACTCTATTGTCTAAGTGAAACCAGTGCTTTCCAGGAATATAGTAGCGAAAGTATTGATCTAATGAAGAAAGAGTGATATTCTCGCATTTATGCAAATTAGGCCAATCGTCCAGTTTGAGGCAAAAGCCTGATAGTTTGTGTAATAATTCCAGAAACTCTTTGCATTTTTCTCTGTTTTGGCATTTGTTTTTGAGATTTTGTCCATCCCACCATGCTAGGGGATGTATCTTCATCGATACAAAAAGTCCCTGGTGTTCAATTCCCACAAGCAGCAAAGTATGGTTATAGTGTACTTTCAAATCTTGGGCAACATCCTGTCCCAGAATTTTTTCTAATTCTCCATACTCTTGGGGAGCAGGAGAAAAATAAGCCCATATTCCCTCGACAGCAAAACGATTGTGGATATAAGGATGGTGAAGGCTGCTTGTAAGATCGACTTGTAATCCTTTATTTTGCAAAGCAACAAGAATCTCTTTCCCTAAAAGGTGAAGTTTTCTTCTTACTTTTAGCCTGTATTCATTCCATCCTTTATTCCGCTTCTGTTCTGCCTGAAAAAATTCAAATTCTGAAGAGTAAAACAAAATTTCTTGCATGGCTTTCCATTGTTTAAAAGTTCTACTTTAGATTTTCTTTTCTAAAAAGGTACTCAGGGGATTCTTCCATTTCGATATTACTATACAGAATTCTAGTAGCATAATCTTTGTTGATAGGGTCTAAAAGAAAAAGCTCGTGGGCTTTTTCTTCTCCATTTTTCAAGGCTTTAAAATCTTTATAATATCCTGTTTTAAGATGCTTTCCTGAAAGAGCATAGTATTCTATTTTTCTGGGATAGAAATTTTCTTTGTCTACCCAATAGAAAAGCTTTTGGTATGCTACATTTTCATCTTTTGCTATCAGCTCTAGCTTATAGCAATCATGCTTGAAGACTTTTTCTGAACCCACGATTTTTGCCTCGTAATCTTCCAGAAAATCCGTAGAAGCAATATCGCCTGCTGTTGCCTGTCCTGAAAGCTTCTGGGATGCAGAAATTCTTACGATATTTTTTGTTCCTGGAATAAAAAGCCAGAAAACTCTTCCCTCTCTTAGCAGTTTTTGTCCTTTTACTGACTTAGGTGCTAAAAATTCTGCATAGCATTTGCTTGTATTTTCAAAAATTTTAGTTCTGCATACATATTCATCACGAGAAACCATTTTTGGCTCTGATTTCCCTTCCTGCGGATGAAATTCATATACAGTAAGATGGAATTTCCAATTATCAGAGCATCGTTTTTTGTCTGCTTCTTGTATGATCTCTTCTGCTGAAATTTCTTTGTTGTCTTCAAACAAGGGGCGATTCAAGGTAGCAAGGCTATCTTTGCTAAAGAAATGCTCTGGCATGTTTTCTTCATGGATGCCAGAATAAATCATCCTCGTTGCCTGGTTCTCTTCCAGAGGATCTACAATGAAAATTTCATGGGGTTTGAGCCGCCCCATCGCCATTTTAAAGTCTCGATAGTATGCTGTTTTCAAATGTTTCCCAGAAACAGCATAGTATTGCACCTTCACAGGATGGTATGTGCCTTTTTCAACCCAATATAATAGTTTATAGTATGCTACGTCAGGATTCTTTTGCACTAATTCTAACTTATAGCATTCTTTTTGTAAAACTATTTCTTTCTCTGATACAAGAGAAGGAACATAATCATTTCTATAGTTGCTGGAAGCTATATCAGCAGCATTCACCTGTCCTGACATTCGTTGCGCACCAGAAATACGAACCAGATTTTTAGTCGAAGGAAAGAATTGCCAGTAAACCTGTCCATTTTTTAGCGTTTTTTGTCCAGCTACATTCTTGGGTTGGAGAGCAAACACTGTACTCTTATAGATGGCATCAGGATAGACTCCGAATGTTCTTGATGTAACCTGGTATTTATTGTGCGTCAGAATTTTGCTATCTTTATAATCCAAAATATCGATGTAAAATCCCCAGCTTTCTGCTGCGCGAATATGGTCAGATTTTATGAGGATTTCCATGGCATTGTCTTGGGCAAAACAAGGCAAAATAGAATAAGCAAAAACCAATAAAAAGAATAGAATTTTCATTGCTAACCTTTCTCGAAAAATGTTAAAGAATAGACTTTTCCAAGAATTACGTAGCAATCACTCTGCCTTTCAGCAGACGATTGGTGCCTTGCACTTGTACCATAATTGCTGGTCTTAGCTCTCTTGTGACCATTCCCTGACCAACATTAGATTTAGATTTGATGATGATATTGCCAATATATTTATTAACAGAAGCCAGAGAATCGCTCCCACAGGCAAAATCTCGGATGTGAAGCTTTAAAGCCCTTCTCATCGTAGTTCGCCACGATTGGATACGATTGCGCAAACGGTCAAAAATAGAACATCCAGCAGGTCTTTCATCATCATGGTATATAGACCAGAAAAATTCTTCGATTCGCCAATAGTCTGTTGCAAGACGATATATGCTTTCCCCGTCTTTCTGGATTGTATTCTCTAAAACTTCCACTCGCCTTTGCAACTCGGCAATAATATTTTCTCTGCATTCTTCAATGGTCTCTACTTTGTTTTTATTAATGCCTTCTATAGCAGAATATGCTTTGTTTTGCATTTTTAGATGCTCTGTGAAAATTTCTACATCTCCGAATACCCCTCGCCAGTGGACAGGCCAGGAGGCTTTTGGATGGAAAGAAGGAAATTCACCATCTAAAGGCAAACTCATAGTCCATAGAGGCTCTCTTAAAATTTCTTCTTTATGATGGATTCCTGGATAGATCATTTCATTTTCGCATGTAAACCCAACGCGATTTTTGGCTGTATATATGATCCTTCCATTTGGCTCTCCAGGATTTGTCCAATCAGCAGGAGAAACTTCATATTCTTTTTCTTTTAGAATTCCCTTAATCGCATTCCACAGTTTGTCAAATTTAGCAATGATCTGAGTTTGGGAGTCGAATGTATTGCTGATAATGTTGCCTCTTAAAGCGGCCAGAGCATCTATGCATCCCAGGACAGATTGGGGGCTTTCCAGGCTTATATTTGCTAATTTTAGCCATGGCTCAAGGCCATTGTTCCAGTCTGCCAGTGCTTTTTTGAAGGGATCATCAGAAACTTGTTGCACTTCCGCAGGTACTAAAATTTTAGGCTGAGAAACGCTAATATGCTCTGATAGCTCTGGATTGCTCTCTGCAAATTCTTCTTCCCAGTCTTCATCTTCTACCTGCGCGACTTCTGATAGAATTCCATCCAGAATTTCTTGGGCAGATTTGCCTGTTTCCTGGTATTCGGAAAAACTGGATTTTTTAAACAATCCGCACGTTTCGCGGAGAGTTTTTATCAGGGAATAGAGCACAGCTCCTTTTTCCGTTTCAGGAGTATTGAGCAAATTTCTCAATAAAAACTCTAAGGATACTTTTGTACCCACATGACACTCCTTAAAAAGTATCGAAATATTTTCTCATTTCAAGGGACAAATTGCCCTTGCCTATCTCGGACAAGCCGAAACCAAAAAGGTATGAATCACGAATGAGAAGAATATACAAATTACGCGAATGAAATTTTTATAAAAACGATTCGTGCCATTCGAACATTCGTCTTAGAGCCTATTCGAAAAATAATTTTAGGCGAAAATTTTGAGGCACTCGGAGAGCGAGGAGAAAGTGACAAAATTACCGCAAGTGTAGCCGTAGCTACTCT
>JABWCH010000136.1 GCA_013359215.1 Candidatus Brocadiia bacterium
GTGATTAATACTAGCATCTCTTGAAATATGTTCAACAGCATTTTGACTAGAACAAAAATACGTAGATTGCTGCCGTTTTTTTATAGCGGAAAGGTCGTTCAGAATAGTGTTTTACTATTCTTCTATTGCAATCCATAGGAGTTTATAACTTTTTTCTTTATCCATCCAATATCCTTCAAAATTTTTATTATTTTCGCCCAATTTCAATTTGATTCCGCCATAGTAGTGGATTGCATAGTAGTAACCATTCCAGGTGCCTTGAATTTCTCCATGGGAAATATTGTCGATGCGATAGAAAGATTTATTATAGTCAGGATAGGACAAAACGATTTTTTTGGATGGTATGTCTATTTCTATTTTTTTGAATTCATATTCTGTATACTTTTCAGCATTGTGCTCCTCCGCCAGACAAAGCAAGACCTGCCAGATTTTTTCTGGTTGTTGGCTTACGGTAGTGGAAGAATACAACCTTCTTTTCGATGCGCTTGATATAAAACTTTCTGGCCTCTGCGCCATCAATAGTTCTCAATCCTGTCCACCTTCGGATTTCAAGATTCTGAAGGTTGTTATGGATATTTGCCGCTTCTTTCTCCTGCTTTTTTTTCTTTAAAAAAGATTGAAATTTTTGCAATATACCTATTTTAGAAGAAACATCGCTCACCTTGCTTTCTTCATTTTTTTTCTCTTTTTTCTCTTCTATCCATACATTTCCTAAAAGTGCTTCTACTTCCTGGTTTTCAGCAGGCTCTATTTCCTGGTTTTCAGCAGGCTCTATTTCCTGGTTTTCAGCAGGCTCTATTTTTTTAGTTTCTTTTGGCTCTTTTCCCCAGATGTGGAAAAGCCTATCCAGCACTTTTTTGCTACCGCGAATGACAACTGTCGAAAGGTTTTTTTTCTCTTTATCGCCTTCTCTCAACTCCCATTCACAAGGTGTTACATCAATGATTTCGCCTGTCTTTTGTGCAAAAAAACTTTTGATTGCATTGGATAGTTTTTTTTCTGATTGATCGTATTCATGATAACTCAATTCTTTGGAAACATCTAAAGTAAGAGGCCATTCTAGCTGAAGAATAAACCCTTCTTTGTCTTGTATGATCTTATTTTCTTCCAGCGAATAGACCTCGATTTTTTCGCCCTCTTGCTTTGTAATTTTTTTTAAGCAATAGCCTTTTGTATAGCTAGAATCTATTAGCCAGCAGGTGCTTTCATCCTTCAAAATTTTTACAAGACTAGAAGACAATGGAATGCTGTAGTTTGCAAAAAGCCCTTGGATTTTTTCTGTATCCTTTTCAGAAAGAAGAACTTTCTCTAATTTTTGCCCCTGAAAAAACCCATTCCAGAGTTTATTGTTTTTAAAATTGGCTTGAAAAAGAGAATATCCTGAATTTTCTGGAGATTGCTCCCAAAGATTCCATTCCCTATTAGGTACAACTTCTTGGAGGAAAAAAACACCAGAAAGCTCTTTGATTTTATCTTGAAGCCTATCTAAGCTGAAAAGCTTTGCAAACGCTTCAAAGCCAATATCCTCTAAAGAGAAAATTTTATCTTTTTCTACGCTAAGAAAATTTTTTAGCTTTTCATTGCAGGGCAAATAGTAAGCCTCATAGTAGTCCACTTTAAGATCTTCATAGTTTTCCTGGTCATAGGGTTCATAAAAAATGAAAAAACCTTCGTCTTCTATGATTCGATACTCATTGTAGCCCTGCTGTATATTCCAAAGGGGCTTTAGTTCGTTTTTTTCTTTTACCCTGGTAATGTTGATCGTGTTTTTTCTATCAAGATACGGGCTGAACAGATCAACAATAAAATCCTTATCTTGCTGGCTCAGAGCATTAGGAGTCTCTGTTTTTACGATGCGACTTAAAAACTTTCTTAGCTCTTCTTTTTTATCGTTTATGATAAAAGGTCGGAATGTTCTTGCCAATCGATTTTGCTGCCTTCTATCGTAAACATCCACCAATTCCTTTGTGAAAACATCGCGAAAATCGTAAATATCAAACTCGTCCTTAACATTTTCCACATTTTTTAGATCATCCATTCTGATCCTCTCTAATAATTTTTACCTAAAAATCCTCTGAACAAATACCTATACAAAATATCTAATTGCAAAACTTTTTTTATTGTGGGAAAAATTTTTTATTTTTTTATGAATTTATGAAAAATAGAGAAAAACGATTGTTCTAAATTTTGTGTTTGATTTTTTTGATATTTTTGGGATTGGTAGATAAAGATTTGAAAAGCTAGAAAAAATTTGTTGGCAAATAATTTTGGAAACTTTGGTCATAAACCTTGTTTTCTGCCAAGATCAAAAAAATAGCCCCTTGTTCAATCAAGAAATGCCACTTTATTGGAAGAAACTTCATCGTTCATGATTACACGATGCCATCCATGAAGTATAACAGTTTTATGGTCTTTATGGGTTACTCTACCTTTGCCATACACTCTTGGTTCTCTTACCATAGTTTGCCAGTTTTGCTTATCGCTTGGGTATTCTGTGATGTATTTTTTGTATTCGCTTTCGACAAGCCCATTGGGAAATCGACGGCAAACATAAACTGTTGTGCCTCCTGTTCTGTATGCATATTCAAGCCTATGGGGTTTGCTTCCGCCCCTGCGGATTGGTTCATGTTTAAGGATATATTTGTCATCTGCCTTAAGCTCTGGCTCAGGTATAAAAAACCATTCGCCCTGGCGGATGAAGGCTTTGTTTCTGCGTTTATATTGATTTTTTCTTTTGATCCTGGCATTCCATTGTGCCTTGCGCACAAGAAAAGGCTTGAGCAATTCCTGTGCATCCCTTACTGTCGAAGATTTGGGATGGACTCCTGCCACAAACCAAAATCGTTCGTCATGCCCACATAAAAATTTATTATGAACAATGCTTTCGTTTTCTTTTTGCTTTACCATTAAAAGTAGGTGTTTTAAATCAGGACGGTGGTCAAGCACAGAAATTTCCATTTCATGGCCTTCTCTCTGCCACATCTCAAAAAATTCTCCCTTTTTGTCTCTCTGGATATTGATGCTGAAATTTGTATCCCAGATTCGAGAGAATCGGAAATAAGAAGAGAATTTTAGTCTAACACCCATTTCTTCAAATTTTTTAGATAGAATTTCGTGGTACATATATCCCCCTTCTCAAGCGAGTTGTCATCTGCTAAAATTTTTAATTTGTACATGTCTGAAGAATATATACAATCAAAACCGTTTTTTGTTCCCATTTTTTATTGTATTTTTATAGAAGATAAGCAGAGAAGCGTTCCCACGAAAGATGTGGGAACGTAAGGGATAATTTTTGTAGGCTGGAGCGGGTTTGACTAGTTTTTTCGAGTTGCAATAAAGAAGCCTAAGCATAAGCAAAATAAAACCAGAGAGGCTGGCTCTGGAACAGCAGTGACTTGCAAAATTTGCCCATTGCCACCTGAAATGACAGAAAATGTATAATTGCCATTGATGGTAAGGTTGGAAGCATCTATGCTGGCTGCTGTCATGATGTTAAAAGTCTGTTGTGCCGCAGGGTTAAAACCATTCAAGCTTAAGAGATTGATTTGCCCCTGGAGAGTGGCATTGCCTTGCACATACATAAAATCATTCCCTGTATTGCTGACCTCAACGTTAATCGAATCTTGAGTTCCCAGAGAAAGATTGCTCATTCCATAAACTTCCAATTCATTGAAAGATCCGCTAGGGCGGTAGTCTATTCCACGAGAAATCATTCCTAGCCCATTATAACTGAAGCGAGCTAGTGACTGGACACTGGAATCGCCAGTGATCTGGTTTGTAGAGACATTTATGTTGTTTAAATTGAAAAGATGGACATAACCGCGAAATTGTGTTCCACATCCTGGGTCTGTACGACCATAGATATCGATTCTGGATACAGCATATTCTTGTTTTCCGACATTGGGAACACTGGAAAGATTGCCAAAATTGACCTTGAAAAAATAAGGAGAGGTTGGCGTTTTCTCATAGTTATCTATATGCCAGCTATAGCTTGGACTCCATCCAGCATTTTGTCCTGCGCCATCATTTCCTCCTGAAGCACTTGCGCCCCAGCAATAATAAGGATTAATGCCATCAATAGAGCTTGTTGTGCTTCCACCTCGCGCATTTACCGTTGTTCCTAGTGCAAGGTTACCTGAGATATAGTTTACAGTTCCTAGCATTCCAGCACCGCCTGGATTGATTACTTCTGCATACACTGCGCCTAAAAAGCAAAGAAAAATCAGGGAAAAAAGTAATGGGATTTTCATTTGTTTCCTCCTGTATCAGGATAATTCTTTTTTGAGATTCTTATAAATTTTACTTTTTGAATCCCTTTCAACAGAATAGCATACATAAAATAAAATTACAACACTTTTTTTTCTAAGAAAAATTTTATGGCCTGAATTTTTCAGCGTTCTCGAAAAAGCATGTCCATAATATGGCTATCTTGTTTTTCTTTGTATTTTTTTTTCAACATAAAATAAATAACAATCAAGACAAAAGATAATACTAGACATGGATAGAAAATGCCTTTGCATTGGTAAATCAAGTAAGTAAGATTCCAATGAGAAGGGCATGGCAGCAATTGGTACGATTCCAGAATGCTTCCAAAGAGAAGAATGATAAAAGACAAAGCCAGAGCTGCTTTTTCCCAGAGTTTTGTAAATACCTGAAAAGGCATTTTAATCGTTTGCACCATATATGCAGGGTCAGAGAATTCGATTTTGGCTGTTTGCTTTCCTGTTATTATAGGTGTAATTTCAAAAAAGGCAGAGGAAAGTTTAGAGCCTATGTATACTTTCCGAAAGCATGGAGAAACAATGCAGCCAGGGAAAAGGGCTACAGAAGTAATTTCTAAAGATTCCTCTACGGAATTCGCTATTTCTCCTGCATTTTTTTCTGAAGATGAAAACACAGCAACCTTAGCTGTGTATGTTTTGCCTGTTTCCATCATACTATAGCTTTTTATTGTAATTTTGCAAGGGTAACTGGATACTCCTATTTTCCTTGTATCCACAGAAGATTTTTTTATGCTTTTTGTAATGGGATTATGGGCTGCCTCTTTTTTGTGGCTATCTTCGGAAATCTTTTCTATGGCATGAAGTTCTTTGCTGGCTTGCTGAGGGATTTTTTTCTCTTGTTTTAAAAGGGATTCATTCTGGACATCTTGAATAATGTTCATATCGAACAGAGTTTCTTTTTTATTAAAAGGCCGCTTGGCAGGTTTTTTTTTCTCTTCCTCTTCCTGGCTCAAAAGACCTTCAGTGTCTTCTGAAAAAGAACTCATCTCAGGCAGAATTCCCTGGGTAAAAAATTCTATCAATTCTTTTTTGGTATTGAATTTTAAAAAATAGCTGGCTATACCCAAAGTTTCAAACAGCGTGTATATTTTTTTAGGCATGGAAAGAAAGACAAGATATCGGCCTGCTGATTGAAATTGATCGTATACTTTCATCAATGTTCCAAGACCTGAGCTTGTTATGCTATAAACCTGGCTAAATTCCAATGCCAGGCATTTTATACCTTTGTCATAGCATGACTCTATATGCTTTTCCATTTCTCCAACAGCTTCAAACTGAATATAGCCTCGCATTCGCAAAATAGCAAGGCTGCTTCCATCTTGCAGCTTTTCTATTTCTTCATCACAAAAAAAAGTCGCCATATCATAAACCCGTTTATTTTAATGTGTAAAGTCTGTCCCAATACCCATAACGCTGTCAACTTAAGGACAGCGGACTGCCTTATACCTAAACCTAAACTTCATACGTGTTAACTTTTTAGCCAGGCGTTGTCCATAGCTGTCGATTTAAGCGTAACGATATGCAAATCCTAAACCTAAACGCAAGCCTGGTTTTTAGTTTGAACTCAAAGCAATTTTTTGTTTAAGCCCAGGTTTAGGTTTAGATTTAGGTCCTGGGCTGGTATTTTTATAGATGCTTTTTGAAAAAATCAATAATGCTTTGATAGCACATAACTCGATTTTTGTATTTCAAAATATCGTGTCCTTCATCTTCAAAGCATAAATAATCAACGTTCTTTCCTTGTTTTTTGAGCTGATCCACCAATTCCAAAGATTCGCTTTCTAAAACGCGAGGGTCATTTTTTCCCTGTATTACCATGAGTGGGCATTTTATCTTTTCCAGATACGTTTTTGGGGAACGCTCTATAAGCATTTTTCTTTCCTCAGATTTTGCTGGATTTCCTACAAGAAGATCTAGCCAGGCTTTATGCGAATCAGGAGAGTGTTTATAGAACGAAAGCAAATCGTAAGGGCCAAACATATCACAGGCAGCCTGAAAGCATTCAGGATGTCTGGCTGCTAATGTTAATGTCATATAGCCGCCATAAGATCTTCCAACAACCCCTCTTTTGGAAGAATCGATACGAGAATCTTTTTCTAGCATTTTTAAACCATGTATATGGTCGAGCCTGTCTTCGCCTCCCCAATTTTTTAAAATTTTGTTCATATATTCTATCCCATAGCCCGTAGAACCTCTTGCATTAGGGACAAAAACAGCAAAACCATTTAGTGTAAAGTATTGTATAAGCGGCATGGAAAACCATGTAAAATCTGGCCTTTCTTGGGATTGAGGGCCTCCGTGTACATACAGAATCAATGGCCTTTTTCCTTCATAGCCCAAGTCCTGCGAAGGCAAATAAAGACGGGATGATATTCTTGTTCCATCAAAGCTACAATAAGAGGCATCCTCTCCTTCGGAGAGCATATCCTCTGGGATTCCCAAAATTTTCTCATCGGTAATTTTCCGATATTCTTTTCCTTCGCGTATTTCTATTTTATATAATTGCAATGGCGATGCAGCTTTAGAAAAGCAAAAAATACCACAATAGCGGTCTGTTTCTTTCCTTAGATCATAGCTATGCATAACACCTTGCCTTAACGTGTCATGCCCACATATACTTTCATGCACATAAAAAATTTTCTTATTCCTATCCATTGCACCTAAATATTGATAGCTGCATCCATCAATATTGTATTCTAATACGTAATCACTGTTTCCAATCCAACGTATTTTTTCTAATTCTCCTTCTCCCTGGTTTTCGATACCAGCCACTTCGATTTCCCGTATTTCCTGTGTTTCAATATCAATAATACATGGGCTATAAGTATCATGGAAATAAGATGTTACACAAAAAATAGACTTATTGTCTGTGGTTATATTGCCTGATATATAGCTTTGTTTTTTATAGCCTGGGCCTCTTTTTTCCAAAGGAGTACCTAAAAAAACTACCCTTTGATGTTTTTCTTCATCCCAACGATAGATAACCCTATCATCAAAACCTATAAAATCTTCAAAAAATATAAGTGAATGGTCTGCATTGCGTGCAAATAAACGGTTTCCATAACAACTGCCACCTAGAAGCTTAATCTTCTTTGTGCTGATATTAGCTTGCAGCATTTCCCATTCAGTGTCTCTTTTTGGATCGCGCTGAAAGTAAGCGGTGTTTGTCTTATGGCAAAGATCTAGCAATAAAAGCGATTCGCCTTTAAATTTTTTAGGAAAGAGAGGTTCTGGGATTCCGCCATAAATAGGCAACAGATAAGGCTGGTAAAGCTCGTCCCCGTCATGGTCGCACATAATCAATATTTTTCCCATATCTGGCAGAATTTTAAAGGGCAAAGTACCATCTAAAAACACAGGATTAGGGAGAGACATATTTAAAGGCAGTATAGGACTAGGGAAGCTCCCTGCAATATTCATAGAATAGAGACTCAACACGCCACTGAGATTGCTTATGAAATATACTCTGTCGCGATACAACTGTGGGCATACAGACAACCTGGAAGACAATAAAGAATCAATTGAAAAATTTTTCTGCATGAGACTTGTTTATCCTTAAAATAGTTTGCCAGATCTTATTATAGCGAGAGTAGCATAATAAGCCTGCCAAAACATAGCGAGTGTACCACTCTTTTTTAGAGAGCAGTGCCTCATGAAAATTTTTGGGGGAAAACTTTTAAAGAAGTTTTCCCCCAAATTTTTTGAATTGGAAAAAAAGTATGATTTTTGGATTGTACAAATACAAAAGAATTTGGCAAGAAAAAATTATGTTTTTATTGAATTTTTTCTGATTATATGCTACATTACGATGCAATAGCCCTCTAGCGTAAATTGTCTGGCATGCCCAATTTATTATGGAATTGCTAAGATTATATCCAGAATACGAAGGCTCTTTTATGACAAAATATCTTTCTTTTTTAGGAATTCCTCTTGTGTGGGTTTTCCTATCCTTGCTCTTTTTTTTTCTTTCTCCTGGGCTACAGCATCCCCTTGTGTTCGCTAAATTTCACGCCTTTTTATCGGTTTATGCTTGCTTTGTTTGGGTAATGGCTTTTCCTGAAAATTTCAATAGAGCCTTTTTCCTGGGCATATTGGCTATTTCTGCTGGTATTTTCACGGACTTTTGCCTTGTAAAATACCTTGTCGATGGGAATGCAAATCATATTCCTCATTTTTTTGCTTTATGGCTTTTTTTGAACCTATATTTGTTTTTCCTCGCTGGTGTGAAAAAGTTTTTGCGAGAAATCTCTTCTTTTCACCTTTTGCTGTTTTTGCTTTTTAGCGTTTGGGCTTTAGGAAATATATTTTTGCTGAAATTTATATCTCATAGCTTGATTTCCTTTTTTCTATATTCCAATCCTCTTGTTCTAACAAGTCTTTTTTTTCCCAACTATGATTTCATAAGAGGAAAATTTTTCTATGAGGTCTATCCCATTGCATCATATTTAAGCATCTTTCGCTATCCTGATATTAGCATCGCTTATATTTTATACCTTTTATTTGGTATTTTTTTATTTTTTATAAAATCTATTTACGTTTTTTTAAAAAAGCAGGTTACAAAATGATGATAATTACAAAAAAAGTGCTTTGCTTTTTTTTAGTGACACTATGCTTTTGTAGTGCCTGTGCTACAAAAAACTCTTCGAACCTTCCCCCTCTTATTATTTCCTGCGAAATCGTCCGATTCGATGAGCTAAAGCAAAAAGACTATACCCATAAACCCGATGGATCATGGCTTTTTGCCGTTCGCCTTGCAGAGAAATTCCATGAAGAGGGCAAGAAAAAATTGCTGGATTGCACAGATCTATGCTATGGCCTTTTTTTACAAGATTCACAATCCTATATCTTGCCTTCTTCAATAGATTGGGAAAAGAAGATTGCCCTTTTAGAAAAAAGATTGCAAGAAGCCTATTTTCAAAAATATAAACTTACAGAAAAAGAGTCCAAAGAAATAGAACAGATGTATAGAGAAGCCATCCGATCAGAACACTACTTTTTATACAGCGAGCTTATTATCGCTGAAATCAAGCAAGCTTTTTCTATGGCTATGAAAAAAAGAAAAACAAAATACCGAGTGAAAGAAATCGAGTCCTTGCCTGAAGTTTCCCATATTTCCATGAAGCGCAACCACACAGAAGTTCTGAAAACTCTCTACAGGCAACTTTTGGTAACAAACTACCATCTTCCTGTTCCTACCTGGGAGAGCCTCTACGAAGAAGACCAGAAAAACAATCTTCTGGAAGTTTCCCATTAGAGCGCCTTTTTTTATCTCGGACAAGTCGAAACCCAAAAGGTATTAATCGTGAATGAGACGAATATATATACAAATTACGCGAATGAAATTTTTATGAAAACTATTCGTACCATTCGACCATTCGTCTTATTCGTGATAAAAATTTTTGCTTTTTTTGCAAACATCTTACTTCTTGGTTTCTATCGCTTATTCATGAAAGATATAAAAGATTTAGAAAATTTTTTGATGCAGCAACAGCTTTACTATGGATTTAGATTTAGCGTAGTTCCCATACCTGTTATTCATAAGCTGCTAGAAGAAAAGCCACAAGATGCTTTAGCCATTCTTAGCACAAAAGAACAAAGTATGTTTCATAGCTTTATCAATTATAAAAAAAAGCTAGAATGGCTATCAGGGAGAACAGCAGCCAAAAAGGCAATTTTATCGCTATGGGGGCAAAACAATCCAGGGATAGAAGAATATAAAAATTGCCAGCTATTCTATGGAAAACAAGGAGAGCCTTATATTCCTGCCTCTCCCCAAACGCACATATCCATTTCTCATTCTCAAGGCATAGCCATTGCGCTGGCGAGTTTTTCTCCTATAGGCATTGATCTGGAAAAAAATTTTTTGCCAGAAAAATCTCTCTTGCGCTTTTTCTTTGCACCACAAGAAGAGAATCAAGTACTATCCCTTTGTGGAGAAGAGCAGAAAAGACAGGCTGCTTTGTTGTGGACGAAAAAAGAAGCTATAGCCAAGCTTTTAAAACTAGGAGGAAGCCTTTTTTTTCAAGAGATATGCGTTCTTGAAAACAATGTATATGTTTGGAATCGGTCTTTTTCCCTCATATCCTTTTCAACAGAAGAATACGCCATTACATTGGCTTTGGAGAAAAAACGAATGACATACCAGGAAATCTATGAAAAAACAAGATATCTTATACAAGATTATTTAAGGCTGGAAACAGAGGAAATACTGCCAAAGTCTCATCTGATGATGGATTTTAATGCAGATTCGATTGCTATTGTAGAAATAGGATTTCGCATTGCAGAAACATTCCATATCCCCATCCCACCTCCCCAGGATAGCCTTTTGATTTTTGAAAACACCGTAGCTTATATCCAGGAAGAATTGCAAAAACAAAACACAAATTAACAGAAAGATTCTTGCAAAATGGATGGTCAATCTTTATACTGGATGCTAGTTTGACAATATCAAATTTCGGACAATTAGAAATCAGAATTCATTATAGTTTGGCAATGTTGCAAGGAGGCAGATAATGCCTATTTTTGAATATAAAGCTTTGCATGCAGGAGGCAAGACAAAGACAGGAATCTTAGACGCAGATAGCGCAAAGGATGCCCGTAATAAACTTAGAGCACAAGGCATTCATGTGACCTCGCTACGCGAAATGGAAGGAAGCTCCCATAAAAAAAGCTTTTTCCCAAAATTTTTCCGACGCAAAAACCTGAGTGACCTTGCTATGGTGACAAGGCAGCTTGCTACCCTGCTAGAATCTGGCATTCCCCTGAGGGAATCCATCAGCGCGCTGATTGATCAAGTAGAAGACAAAGGACTCCAGAGAGCCTTTCGCGATATACGCGAGCAGATAACAGCAGGAAAATCCTTTGCCAAATGCCTTGGCGATCATCCTGAATATTTTAACAATTTATATGTCAATATGGTCAATGCAGGGGAAGCAGCAGGAAATATCGATGTTGTTTTGAAAAAACTGGCTGACTATCTTCAAGCGCAAAACAGAATGAAAGGAAAAGTAGGAGCGGCTCTGGCGTATCCGATTGTCATGCTCTTCATTGGCTTTACCGTTGTCATTTTTTTGATGACTTTTGTTGTACCTAAAATACAAGGAGTCCTTAAAGGCCAGGGAAAAGCACTGCCTTTGCCTACATTGATCTTAACAATCGCCTCGGATTTCTGCGCTCAGTGGTGGTGGGCAATTATCCTTGGAATGATCGGCATAATCATTATGCTTAAGCTCGCCATTGCTACACAAAAAGGCAAAAAGATATATGATCAGTTTTGCCTTTCTTTGCCGATTCTAGGACTTCTTTTTAAAAAACAGGCGGTGTCTCGTTTTGCAGTAACACTTTCCACTCTTCTGCAATCAGGACTGCCAGCCTTAGACGCTTTACGTATAGTAAGAGACATAGTAGACAATGTGATTATGTCAGAAACCATTGATGATGTGAGGACAGCAATTACAGAAGGAGGCGACATAGCCACACCTTTGCGGAAAAGCAAGGTTTTCCCTCCTGTTGTTGGATATATGATGTCGATTGGCGAAAAGAGCGGCCAGATGGAGAATATTTTGACCAAAATCGCAGAGGCTTATGATCAGGAAATCGATATTACCACACAAAAGATCACTTCTATCATAGAGCCGCTGATGATTGTAGCCCTTTCTGTTGTTGTTGGTTTTATTGTCCTGGCTATTATTATGCCGATTATGGAAATGAGTCAACTGTAAAATTTAGGAGCTATACAATGCGAAAAAGCAATTGTGGTTTTTCTTTGATTGAAATCATGGTAGTTATTGTTATCATTGGACTTTTAAGTAGCGTTGTGACAGTAGGGGTAATGCGCTTTATGGATAATGGGCGCATCACCACAACCAAAGCACAAATGGCAGAGTTCATGAAAGCTTTGAATCTTTATAAAATGGAAAAGGGAAGCTATCCTTCCAGCTCGGCAGGACTCAAGGCACTCGTGGAATCGAAAAGCTCCAGCGGCGAGCCATTGCTAAAAGAAATTCCTAAAGATGCCTGGGGAAATACCTATCGCTATCGTTCCACAGGATCGACATGCCAGGTCATTTCTTATGGAGCAGATGGACGTGAAGGCGGAACAGGGATCAACGAGGATCTTAAAGTTTCTTCTGACGGGAAATAGTCACTTACGAGCGAAATCTCTTATGAAACTTCAAGCAGAAAGCTGGTTTTACTTGGAGAGATCGCTTCGTGTAAGCCTTCTTTCAGGAATCAAAAAAACAGGTATCCCATTGTTCTTTTTGCTCCAGGCTCAAGAGTCGAATCCAATTTTTTGATTTGCCAGGCGGTACTATTTTTGATTCCTTACAGAAGGCTTACACTACGCTCTTCTTGTCCCTAAAGTTTCATTATGAAAAAAGTTACGCAAAGCGTAACATAGTGGCTCGTGTAAAAGTGTAAAGATTTTTCACGGACGGAAAAGAAAAATATTAAAATCGCGAATGATACGAATCATACGAACAAAACAAATAAAGATAAAACTATTCATTCGTGCCATTCGGTCATTCGTGAAATTCGTGATTCGTGATAAAATGCTTTTCCTGTTTATCAGGGTTAGGTCTAATGTTTTTTTAGGGGAGGAACCTTTGTTTCCAAGGGAATCCTCCCTTTAGGAAGGGAGCGACACCCTATGCTAAAAAAATTTGAAATAAAAAGAGTGCTTGGGCCTTTAGAGGGAGGCGCAGGCGTTTTGCTTGCCAATGAAGAAAAAGCCTTTGTGATTTATGTTGGACTGTATGAAGCTGCCGCCATTGTGAAAGAAATCCAGAAACAAAAAACCATACGCCCTCTGACGCACGATTTGATGAACAGCATACTCTTGGGATTCGACATCCAGCTAAAAAGCGTAGTCATATCTAAAATCATTGATAGCACCTTTTGTGCTACCCTTGTTTTGGAACAAGCAGTATTGGATGAAGAAGGCAGGCCAACCGACAAAAAACGCGAAGTGCATGTCGATGCCAGAGCAAGCGATTCTCTGGTTCTTGCCTTGAAAAATGAAAAAGAAATTTTAGTCACAAGCGAAGTCTACGAAAAAGTAGATGATATTTCCCAGGAAATCGCCAGCTTAGAAAAAAAAGAACCTCCCAAAGACTCCTGGAAACAAACCGAAATCCCCAACATCCACTTTGATATTCCCGACTATCCACCAGAAGAAGAGGAATGAAAACGAATAGGAAATATAGATGAACCAAATATTGCAAAAGATTTTTATTGAATGTAATCGGGCTATCAATACTGGAGAATTGATTACTAAAGTATCATCCACTGATAAGGAATTTAGTTTCCAAAACTGGTTCCAAAAAAAGCTCCAGGCACTAAATTTAAATTTTGATACTCCATCTCGCAATGCATATCCAGACTTTCGGCTTGTTGACTACCCATTAGGCTTTGAGGTCAAGGGACTTGCCTTTCCAGGAAGAGAAGCTAACTATGACTGTAATAGCCAAGTTCCATCAGGCATTCATAACGGTAGAACGATTTATTATGTTTTTGGACGTTATCCTGCGCAAACAAAAGAAAAATCCTATCCTGTTTATGATTTGGTCATCTGCCACGGCGATTTTTTAAATGCAGACCATGATTATATCCATAAGAATAAAAATCTTAAGGGATTTGGCAGCTATGGAGATATAATGATTAGAGATAGAAAAATGTATGTTGCCCCGACACCTTTTGCTTTGGTCAATGGCGCAGAACGACAGGTTACCTTGATTGTACCTGGCGAATGGAAATCAAACAATGCAATGGTTTGCTCTGTTGGCTCGTTTGTCAGGAAAGAATCGGATACTTTAATTCGAGGATATTCTTTTGATATGGCTTCAAATACCATTACCGCTACTTATATAAAAAATCCAAATGCGGGAAAAATACATTCTTTTCAGGCTTATAGAACGTCTTGCTCTCAAGGCAATACTGTGAGTCTCAGATGAGTATACCTCTTAATTTTATAGGTCTTTTTTCTGGAGCTGGTGGGCTTGATCTTGGTTTTGAAAATGCTGGTTTCCATCATACACTTTCTATGGATATTGATCCCTGGAGTGTACATACACTATCTGATAACCGCCCTTCCTGGGTGGTAAAAGAATGTGATATTAAAGAAGTAAGCCCTTCTGATTTACCAACATCTGATGTATTTCTTGCTGGTTTTCCATGCCAGGGATTTTCTTTGGGGGGAAATCGAAAGGAAAACGATGATAGAAATTTTCTTTTTAAAGAAGTTGTCAGGCTTGCAAAGGCTAAAAAGCCAAGATATATAGTTATTGAAAATGTTTTAAATTTACGGACAATGAATGAACCTGTATCGTCAAAACCATTCGTTGAGATCATTGCTGACAGTTTCCAAAGCATTGGCTACCATGTAGAACATCATATTTTCAAAGTATCAGGCTATGGTGTTCCACAGACAAGAAGGCGATTTATATTTATCGCTAGCTATGATCCATTTCCAGTATCTTTCCAATGGCCTATGGCTGAAAAAGATACGGTAGCCTCAAATTTTTTAGGCGATATTGTGAGGAATAATATAGTTTCTTTACCAAACCATTCCCCCAAATGGGGTTTTGATAGCCAGGTTCACGTGGAAACTAAAGCCCCATTTGATCCAAATGAAACGCCTGTTCCCTGTAGACTATCAAGAACAGGATCAGATGGTCATCCTATACGATCCTTGGATGCTCCATTTCCTGCTGTAGATACAGCAACAATATGGGGATGGGCTCAAGGTAATGTTAAAGCCGAACGCAAGCAGAAAGATAGGAATAATAGCAAATTTGTCCGTAATCCTAATTCAAACATTACGCTTTGGCGTATATCTGCAAGCCGCTTGCGTAGCTTTACTGATAGAGAATATGCCAGGCTTCAAACTTTCCCTGATACATGGGTTTTTCATGGCGGCAACAAACGCCATATCCATAAACAGATTGGAAATGCTGTTCCTGTGGAATTTGCTTTTCGGATTGCAAAATTTTTGTCTTCTCTTTATGATAGCCAAACAAAAGGGGAAAAAATGTGCAGAGATTCATGCAAAAAAGATGTACAAATGGAATTTAGCTTTTAAAATTTGGGTGCGCCTATTGCTTATTAGGTGCTTTTATATTTTCTTTAAAGAAAGGAAGGCAAATGAAAGATAAGATCATGATGAAAACGCCTCTAGTTGAAATAGATGGGGATGAAATGACGAGAATCCTTTGGGAAAAAGTCAAAGAAAAGCTGATTCATCCTTATATTGACCTAAAAGTAGAATACTATGATTTGGGTCTGGCAAAAAGAGAGGAAACAAACGATGCCATTACCGTGGAATCCGCTCATGCTATTAAAAAATATGGAGTGGGAGTCAAGTGCGCTACGATCACGCCTAATGCTCAAAGGGTGGAAGAGTATTCTTTGAAAAAAATGTGGCCTTCTCCTAATGGAACGATACGCGCTATACTGGATGGGACGGTATTCCGTAAACCTATTTTAGTGGAAAACATCAAACCTTCTGTTGTTTCTTGGAAAAAACCCATTGTGATTGGCCGTCATGCTTATGGTGATGTGTATAAAAACCAGGAATATCACATTACCACAAAAGGCAAGGCTGAATTGGTTTTTACACAAGAAGACGGGAAAGAAATACGACATACCATTGCTGTGTTCAAAGAACCTGGAGTAATCCAGGGCATCCACAATCTGGAAAGCTCTATAGAAAGCTTTGCAAAAGCTTGCTTCCTATATGCTCTCAGCGAAAAACTGGATATGTGGTTTTCTACAAAAGATACTATTTCCAAAATCTATGACCATCGCTTTAAAGACATCTTTGCCAGCATATACAAAAAAGATTTCGAAGCCAAATTCCAGGAAGCTGGCATTAGCTACTTTTACACCTTGATCGATGATGCTGTTGCCCGTGTTATGAAGTCTAATGGTGGTTTTCTGTGGGCATGCAAAAACTATGATGGCGATGTCATGTCCGATATGATTGCTTCTGCTTTTGGAAGCCTTGCTATGATGACTTCGGTTTTAGTTTCGCCCGAAGGCCATTTTGAATATGAAGCTGCTCATGGAACAGTACAGCAGCATTACTACAAACATCTAAAAGGCGAAAAAACATCCACCAATTCTATGGCTTTGCTTTTTGCCTGGACAGGTGCTTTGCGTAAACGGGGAGAGCTTGACAATATTCCTGATCTGATCCATTATGCAGATAAAATGGAAAGAGCTTCTATTTTAACCATAGAAAGCGGCAAAATGACAGCAGATCTCGCTCGTCTCGCTGAACCCAAAGCCAGTGTAGTTTTGAATTCCGAAGAATTTATCGATGCCATTGCCGAAACTTATTCAAAAAAATTGAGCTAAAATTTTTTTTAGCACAGATCAAGAAATGGGGCGAAGTTTTTTCGCCCCTATTTTTGGAAAGGCAGATTGTATGTATCTTTGGAAAACCATCAAAGTTTTTATTAGCTCTACTTTTTTAGATTTAGAATGGGAAAGAGATAAACTTGCGGAAGTTTTCTTGCCTTTGAAACAAAGGCTGGCAAAACGAAGGATCGCTTTAATTCCTTATGATTTGAGATGGAGAGAAAAGCATTCCAATAAATCGCTTGTGAAATGGTGTATGGAAATGGTACGCCAATCCGACTATTTTGTTGGAATTCTCGGATTTCGGTATGGATGGAGACCAGAACTCGATGAAACAGGCCAGCCCAATCATCTTAGAATATCCATTACAGAAATGGAAATCCAGGAAGCTTTGCGTAATCTGCCGCGAGAAAACCGCTTTTTTTTTATACCTTCCCTTGCCAGCGGCAAGCAAGAATATCTTGCCTCTCAATCTAGCGAAGATTTCCATTCTCAGGAAAAATTAAAATCGTCTTTGTGGGAAAAAAAAGAAACATTCTATGAATATCAGACAACGGAAGACCTATCGCGCTCCCTTCTCCATAAGCTCCAGGAAAGCATTGATGAAGAATATCCAGAAGACACACTGGCAGATCTGGAAGAATATACGCGAAAGCAAGCATTAAAAGAAATCCTTGAAGAAAAAATACGCGGGTTTGTTGGAAGAAATTCTTCTTTGGAAGAATTAGAACAATGTGTTTGCTCGAATACAGAAAAAAACTGTTTCGCAATTCTGGGTATGGCTGGAACTGGAAAATCTGCCTTTTTAGCACGCTTTCTCGGAGAGTGGAAGTCAAAGCACAAAGATATACCAGCCATAGTCCATTTTATGAGCATGGGTGGCGATAGCCGCCAGGTTCATGGGTTGATGCTTCATTTAGGGGAACAACTCCAGGAAATAAATGCTATTAAGCAAGAGCTAAAAGACGATCCAGCAGAGTTGCGAAGCCAGGTACGCCTTGCATTAGAGCAATACCAGGAAAAATTGCTTATTGCCATAGATGGGCTGGACGAAATCGAAGACGCAGGCAAAGATCTTGCGTGGCTTCCCCATAGAATATCAAAAAATATAAAAATTCTTTTCACCATACGCCCCGTAGATCCATGGGATCAGCTAAAAAAATATGAAAATTTGGAAATTTTTTCACTACCACCCCTTTCAGAAAAAGAAATTTTTGCTATTATTGAAGAATACAATAAGAACCATAGCTTAAAAATATCTTTAGAAGACAAAGAATTCCTTGCCAGACGAGCGGCTGGCAATCCTCTTTATCTTAAAGTCGCTTTGGAAGAAATGGTTTCTAGTGGAATCGCAGTAGGACAACTGGCTACTTCTATAGAGAGTTTATTTGAACAGATTTTACATCGCTTGAAACAGAAATATGGAGCTAAAATGATGGAAGACTATTTTGGTTTAATTGCAGCAAGCCGCAGTGGTTTGGCAGAAATTGAGCTTCAGGAGCTGCTTTCGCATGAAGAATTTTCCAAAGCAAGCCAAAATATTGTGGATGAAGCTTTGTTGAGTACAACAAAGGCATCTGAAAATTTTATTGTGCGCCGTGGTGGCTTGCTGCAATTCTTCCACCCTGAATTCGAAAGATCAATCAAAGAGCGTTTTGGGAAAAGCGGCATGAGGGAGTACCATAAACGTCTTTCTTTGTACTTTGCACAAAAAAGCTGGCAGTATGAACGCGCACTTTTTGAAATCTGCTACCAATACCAATGGGCTCAGGAATATAGCTCACTCCTGGATACTTTGACAGACTTTGCTTTTCTCCAGGCAAAAGCCAGAGCAGGCATGAGCGATGATCTGCTGCAAGATTTAATCCGCGCTTTGGATGACACGGTTGTTGCCATCCCCTTAGCTTTTAGCTTTACCAAACAAAACAAGGTTATGGTTGATAGAAATATCATCCGACTGATAGCAAAGGCTTTAAAGTTGGATATGAACTTTGTCAGGCAGCATCCAGAAAGCCTCTTTAGCGTACTATGGAATCGCTGCTATTGGTATGATTCCCCTATGGCTCAAGAACACTACGATTTAAATGGTACAGAAGAAATTTCTTTGCCATGGAAAGAAGCAGGAAGCAAGATTCACAAGCTTGTAGAAACCTGGAGAGAAGACTATGAAAAAAAGGGTATGCCCTGGCTACAAAGCCTTAAGCCTATGGAATTGAGTCTGGGAAGCCCTTTGCTCAAAATTCTCAGAAAACACGAAGGATGGGTTACTGGAGTAGCATTCCATCCAGAAGGAAAGCTTCTTATCTCTGGAGCTCATGACAGAATTCTCTGCCTTTGGGACGTAGAAACAGGAGAATGCATTAAAACCTTCCATGGCCACGAATCTAAGATTACTGCCTTAGCCTTTTTTCCAGATGGCAAAAAAGTTTGCGTATGCGAAGAATCAGGCTATATTAAAATCTGGTCATTAGAAAATGCTTCTTGTGTAAAGTCCTGGAAAGCCCATGATAAAAGCGTAGAAGGAATAGCCATAGACAAACAAGGCAATCGAATAGCAACAGCATCCAAAGACTATACGATTAAAATCTGGAATGTGGAAACATCTTCTATGCTGGCACATCTTTATGGTCATCTCAACGAGGTTATCAGTGTAGCGTTTAGCCCTGATGGAACTAAGCTGGTTTCTGGTGCTGCCGACCAAAGCATTAAAATCTGGAATTTGGTTACCAGCACTTGCGAAAAGACCATATCTCATCATAAACGGCTTGTATATCAAGTTTTGTATAGCCCTGATGGCAACAAAATCGCTTCAGGATCAAGAGACGATACAGCTTGTATATGGGATGCACAAACAGGGGAAAACCTGCAAATTTTTGCCCGACACCAGTGGGGTGTTTTGGGAATCTGCTTTAGCCCTGATGGCAAAAAGCTGGCAACAGCATCAGGGGATAAAAGCATTGGCCTTTGGGATGTTGAAACAGGAAAATTCATCAAGAGCTTTAAATGGCACGAAAGAAGCGTTTGTTCCGTATGCTTTAGCCCTGATGGAAACTATATTGCTTCTAGTGCTTATGACAAAACCGTACGAATATGGGATGCCAAAAGTACAGAATGCGCTTTGGTACTCAAAGGACATGAAGAATGGGCTAGAGTTGCTGCGTTTAGCAACCAGGGAAAGCTTTTTGCCACAGGCTCTACAGACAAGAAAATTGTTCTCTGGGATGCCCTTACTGGCTATCCTATCAGACAATGGCGAGGTCATGAAGGCTGGACAACGGCTTTGTGTTTCCATAAAAATGATACCATCCTGGCTTCAGGAGGAGGAGATGGTTCTATAAAGCTATGGGATGTAAGCAATGCAACCTGCCTTAAGACTTTTCTGGCACATTCTGAAGCTGTTATGGACATCTTGTTTTTGCAAGACAAAGATATGCTTGTGTCTGTGTCGCGTGACAAAACCATGAAGCTTTGGAATATCGAAACAGGAGAATGCCTGAAAACTTACATTGGTCATACAGGCTGGATCTCCAGCATGGACTACAATCCCCAGGAGGATCTTTTGCTTACAGGTTCGCACGATACTTCTGTCTGTCTTTGGGATCGAAAAAGTGGCAATTGTTTGAAAACCATAGGCGAAAGACAGGGAGAAGACCATAAGCCTGAACAGCATATACGCAGCGTTGCCTTTATGAAAGAAGGAAAAGAAATCATATCCTGCAATAGAGCGCAAAAAGCCTTTATCTGGGACATCAATACTGGCCGCTGTCTGGACACTCTTTGGGGAGAAATGGATGCAAGAGAAATGGCAAACACAAAGACTCATTTCTATATTAATGTGCAAGACATGCAAAGCCTTTTGGTGGAAAAATCAACAAACAATACCATTGCTGTTTTCCCAGAAGTCATTCTTTCCGCAAAGGTATCTGCTCAAAACAAAATTACAGGAGTCAGCCAGGGGCCATACATCTATCTTTTGGAATTAAAAGGCAGATAAAGCTTGCACCAATGCTGTTGACTTAAGATTTAGCAGTTGGTGTAAGAAATTTTTATTTGGGGGAAAATTTTTGTAAAAATTTTCCCCCAAACCCCCTTTAAAAACTTTTATATATTGTGTATTTCTATTAGGGACTGTCATCATTCAAACGAAAAATCCTTTTCACTGCATAGACGCAGAGTGTCGCAGAGAATTTTAATTTATTTTTTTCTTCTTGTAATAGT
>JABWCH010000137.1 GCA_013359215.1 Candidatus Brocadiia bacterium
CAAAACTAAATAGAGTCAAGATTTTAATCGTTTGCAAGATAGATATATATTGTATTTCAATATGTTAAGAATACCTGCGTAACTCCTATAAATAACTTCCCCATTTCAAAAAAAATTTACCGCGAATAGGAATAACAAGCAGAAGCAGAGACAATATTTTTGGTTATTCTTCTCTCTTCTCTGCGTCCTCTGCCTCTCTGCGGTGAAATTTTATGGGGAAGTTATTTAATTCTCATCGCCTAGCATACTATCAAACAAAAACAGGTCGGGTGTTTTGCCCGACCTGTTTTTGTTTTACTGTTTATTTATGGGAAGGAAAGTTGAACTGAGGGAGTTCTTCTTTGTAGTTTTCCATTTGTTTGAGAATTTCCTCGATGGCGCGATCCATCTGTGGGTCTTTTCCCTGTGCGTAGGAAGCAGGGTCATATTCTACTTCGATGTCAGGGACAACACCATTGTTTTCAACTGCCCATTCTCGGCTTTTAAACCAGAAAGCGAATTCAGGCTGTGTGAGGAGGCCGCCATCGACCAGCCGTTTGTCGCACATTATGCCTACCACTCCGCCCCAGGTTCTCTTGCCAATTAGAGTTCCTAGTTTAAGATCCTTGAATGCCTGGCAGAAAATATCGCCATCAGAGCCAGTGAATTCATCGCACAGTGCCACGATGGGCCCACGCAAGGTCTGGTATGGATAGCATTCCAGCTCGCCTTTTCTAGGAGAGCAATACCCCAGGGCTTGCCTTTGGAGTTTAGATAGAAGAACCTGAGAAACGTGCCCGCCTGCATTATGGCGTACGTCCACGATCAAGCCCTTTTTATTGAACTGCCAGAGGAAATCCTTGTGGAAGCTTATCAAACCTTCCATTCCCATATCGGGAACATGCAGATAGCCTACTCTGTCCTGGGTTTTTTTCGCAATATATTCGCGGTTGTCTTTTACCCATTGGTGGTAACGGACAGGAAGCTCGCTGGTAAGAGGTGTGACCGCAAGATCGCGAGCGTCTTTTTCATCGGGCTGGCTACAAACTGTTAGCAGAACTTCCTGGCCTGCCATGTTGAGCAGATGTTCATAAGGATGCTCAGGCAGCGAAAGCTTTTTGCCATTGATTTTTAGCAAATAGTCGCCTTCTTTAATATTCATTCCAGGCTGGCTCAAAGGAGATCTGTGTTCATGGTGGGACAGGTCGCCCTGATATATACGTTTGATCCGATACTTTTTGGAACTGGGATCGAATTCCAAATCAGCCCCCAGAACACCGACTCTGTAAATGGGGATGGCAGGGGATTCGCCCATCATGACATAGGCATGAGAAGTACCTAATTCACCATAGATTTCCCATAAAAGATCGCCTAGCTCCTGGCGTGTGCGTACTTTTTCAAAAACAGGGAGGTATCTTTCCAATACCTTTTGCCAGTCGAGGCCGTTCATAGAGGGATGCCAGTAAAAATCTCTTTGCCATCTCCAGCCTTCTTTGAGCATCTGCAACCATTCTGCCTTGGGGTTAACCATGACGCGGACTCTGTCCAGGTCAAACCATCCGCCTTCTTTTCCTGGTTTTGCCTCGGCTTCGTCTTTTAGCTCTTCGCCTGCTTTCACAACTCTCAGTCGATTAGAGAATTGCAGCACCATCTTTTTATAAGGATATACATGAGAAAAATTGGAGACTTTAGTGCTGATGTTTTTTTCTTTTCGTTCTTTAAGGTCATAGTAGAAAAGCCTGAGATCTGTTCTGGCAGAAGCCATCCAGAAGGGTGTATCGGAAAGTTCGCCCTTGATGGGTTTTTCGAGAACAAAAATTTTGTCTTCTGCTGCGGTGAGAGCAAGGTAGCGTCCTTCTTTGATGGGAATTTCCTGGATGCGATTTTCCAGACCTTCCAGATCAATTTCTACCTTCTTTTCTTCTTTTTCGGCTTTTGCTTTTTCGTCTTTTTCCTTGGGTTTTTCTTCTTCTTCTTTATCTAAAGATCCGCAGGAAGAAAAAGGCGAATAGTCCGATGCTTTTAGAACCAGAAGATAAGGTCTTGCTGTAGCAGGGAAATTGTAATCGTTTTGCAGGCTGTCTTCATAAGGATTGAAAACTCTTTTGGAAAGGAAATAGATATAGCGTCCTTTTGGATCAAAGCAAGGACAGTAATCATGAGCATCTCCCATGGTAATGCGTTTGGTATTTTTGGATTGTATTCCATAAAGATACAGGGATGCATAGTTGAACTCGCCTTCGTATTTGGCATACACAAGCCACTGTCCATCCGATGACCAGGAAAATTCGCGGAAATAGCGGTGGTTGGATTCGCCGACAAAAGTTGCTTCGCTGGTTTCCAGATTGAGAATATAGAGTTTAGAAGCAATGGCAACTGCTGCAATATCGCCTTTGGGGGAAGGTTCTATTTGTTGGATATAGCCACCATCTCCTATTTTGCCAAATCGTTTTGCAACATCCATACTCGGATAGTTATAAAGGACAACTTCTTCTTCACCCTTTTCATCATTGACAGCGAGGATTTTATTGTTATCGGGTAACCATCGACAGAGTTTGTGTCTGACTCCTGATGGCTCGCCCATGTAACTCACTGGGCCTTCCCATATAGGAGCTACAGCCAGAAGCCCTCTTGTATTGATTAGCATTCTATCGTGTTTGGGCGAAATAGAAAAATCTGTGAGATTGCGGTTGGCTGCAACGAATTTTTTTCTTAAGGTATAGCCACAGCTTTGGAGCTGGACAGGGATTTTTTCTGTTTTGTCTGTGAGAAGATCGAGTTTCCAGATCTCTCCTGCCTTTTGGTAGATAACAGTATTTTTATGCCTTTGAGGCCATCTTGCATAAAAATCTTTATGGAATGTATGCTGTTTTGTATCTGTTCCATCTGTTTTGTAAGAATAGAAATTTCCAATCCCATCGCAATCGGATACGAAGTAGATTCTGTCCTGGTAAAGGAATGGAGCAACTTCTACTTTTTGATCGGGTGTGAGCCTGCTAAAGCTCAGGGCTTTGATATTTCCATACCACAGTCTTCCTGTTCGTCCGCCATGGTAATGCTTCCACACTGCGGGATCAGGATAGCCTCTTTGCAGAACAAGGTGTTCGCCGTCTTCTGCAAAGGAAATGGTTGTGGCTACGCCGATGCTCAATTTTTCCCACGCTCCGCCTTCTGGGGACACAGCGTAGATTTCTTCTTGCCTTGGATTCGCAGCGTCTAAAGCACCTCGGAAAAGAATTTTGCCATTGGTGGGATGCCATCCTACTACAAGGGCATTGGCTGGATGGTAAACCAGCCTTTTGGATTCTCCGTCTGGAAAAGACATAACGTAAACCTGGCTAGGCCCATCATCAGCAGCCGAATAGGCAACGTATTTTCCATCAGGAGAGAAATGGGGATAGTTGATAATCCCAGGTGTGTTTGTGATGCGTGATGCCATCCCACCGTCTAAAGAGACAGACCACAGGTCATCCTCTGCCACAAAGACAACCTTGTTGTCGCAGAGTGTGGGAAAACGTAAATAAGCATCGTTTTTCATAAAAAAAATGTTCTCCTGTTTTGTTTAGCGATGAGAATTAAATAACTTTCCCATTTTTAACCGAATATCAAGAAAATAGTTATGATATTTTATACTCTATAAAATCTTATTTTATAATAGATATCGTCTATAACAAAATTTGACCTTAGCATAAGCAGCCTGTGCAGGCTAAGCAGTGCTATTTTAATAGCATCTGCTTGAGTCTGCGGCAGTAAATGGGGAAGTTATTTAATTCTCGTTTCTTATTTATTAAAAAAAATTTCTATAGAAATTTTCCATTACATTGATATTTTTTTTCTTCTTTCTAATGCAATCAGGCGCATTCTGTCCTTTGCATTATCGTTTCTATCTATAGTATGTTGGTCTATGCTATGGTCTGTACCGCCTGGATGGCGTACGACTTCATAGATAGGCTCCCAGACACGTTCTATGGGATATTTCTCGCTGATTCTTAGTACCATATCGTAGTCTTCGCCGTAGTTACGAGCGTGCGGATCATCATTCATGCAGAAGAATCCTAGTTCTTCTACGATTTTGATATGATAGGCTCGTGGTGCGCCTGCTCCGTTGATGCGAAGGAGGTTGTTCCTTCCGTTTTCTCTTGTCCATTCTTCATGCTTGACAACAGGGATGTCTTCTCTTCTTAAAAGACTGCCATCGAGTTTCTTTTCCCATACTTCATAAGAACCAATGACCATACCTGCATTGGGATGCTGTTGGAATACATTGAGTACTTCTTCTGCAGCAAATGCCTTGAGGCGGTCGTCAGAATCAAGTTGCAAATAGTATTTTCCTCGCGCCATCTTAATGCCTAGATTCAGACAAAGACCAATGTTGTTGACATCCAAAACTAGGAGACGGACATCGCTTGCTTCTGGCGAGTACAGGCTACCGCCTGGCATGTACTTCCGCACAATCCGAGCTGTGGGATCATGATCTCCGCCGTTTACAATCACAATGACTTCCACTTTTTTGCCTAAAGTTTGGTTTATAGCACTTTCTATGGCCGTTGCAATGAATTCAGGACGGCGGTACACTGGAATTAGAATGCTGATCAGAATATCGCCCTTGTGGTTATCAGCAGGAATCTTTCCTGGATATTTCCCTGGTTCAAGATACGCATGAATCCGTTTAAGGTGTCTTTTTAAAACATCTTCCATTTCTTTTTGTGCTTCTCTTGCATCCTGGAGATAGTCGAAAACATTGTGTGCCTTAGCAGAACTTTCGATTTCATAGAGAGATCCGTCTGTGCGGTTGGAAAAATGCTTTAGGGAATATTTTTCAGAAATTTTAAGCCTTAGATCGTAAAGGCAAGAATATTTTAAGCTTTCGTCTATTTGTATATCTTTTAATGCTTCTACAGGGAAAGCATAGACTTTGCCTAGATCCAGATTGTCTCTTAGCCTTCCTTCATGATACTCCAGAAGATGGCGTTCTTGTACGCTTTCTTTTGTAATCAATCCATAGTCTGAATAGAGCATGCCTACATTTTTGTCTCTTTGGAGTGCAAAAACCATGCTTATGATCGCGCTATATTTCAGATATACAGGGGATTCTCTGAGATCCACGAGAACCAGATAGCCTTGCCCTTGTTCTTTTGACACAATTTCTTTCATGGCTGCGGAAACGCCAGAAACAGAAATGGTTTCTTTGGGTATAGGGTTTTCCAGAATATCCTGGGGCAGTGCTTTGCTTTCTTTATGCTTTTTAGCAGCAATTTCAGCAATGATAATTTTGGAAACAACAGCGTATTTCTGTGCTAGAACAGTCCGCAAACTATCCCAAAATTTTTCTTGTCCATATCCTTTATTTTCGTAGCCCATGAGAACAACTGTAATAGAGTCTTGTAAAAAGTAAAGTTCCTCGCTCACTGTACAATCTCCTTTTCCATACATGCTTTAAAAACGTCTTCTTCTAAGTTATACCAGCCACTGTGGTTTCCTTTTCCCCAGACGGCTCCGTTTGTGATAAAGATAATTCCATAATTGCCTGTGGTTGAAAAATATAAACCACTCAAAAGCCCGTATGCTTCTCCTGGATGGCCTGTCAAGGTTTGGCCTGGAAGCAAATCTTGCGTAGTATGAAGGGAAAGACCATAGTTTTGGAATATATTGTTTTCTGTATCTCCATTGCTCCCATCGAAATTCCATAGGCTTTTGCGCATAAGCTTTGCAGTATTTTCTTGCAAAATCCGAATGTTTTTGTATATCCCGCCATTTTTATGCAATATCAGGATTTTAGCGAGATCTTCTGCGCTTGCTCTTAAACCACCTTGAGGTGCAAAAAGAAATGCATTGCTTCCATATTGGTATTGAGACAAATCACGCTTGGGGGGGCGAATTCCCTGGTATTTGTCTGCCTGGGCAACCCATCCGTCTTTTCCTTTGCGATAGAGTACAGCAATGTCGTTTATGTCGGGAATGTCTTGTACCTGGAAGCTACAATTTAAGCCCAAAGGCAGAAATATATATTTTTTACAATATTCATGAAAAAATTCATGGGAGAGTTTTTCGACTAAACAAGCTGCTACACCAAAGTTGATGTTAGCATATTGAAAGTATTGTTCTTTTGGGCCATGGTTTGCGCTAAAAATATCCTGAGCGTAGTATTTGCCTTTTGTGGTAAGAATTTCTTGGACATGAGGCGTTGGTGTTTCTTTTAGGGTAGCCTGTAAAAAGTCGCTATAGGTGCTTGCGTCTCGCAAAGAAGAAGTATGGGAAAGCAAAGAAGCAAAGGTGATTTTCTGTTCAGGAAAATGTGGGTTTATTAGGGTAAAGCCAAGGTAAGGGCTTACTTCGTCTTCCATTTTGAAAAGCCCTTTTTCATAAAGCTGCATGAGAGCTGTTGCTGTAACGATCTTGGAAACAGAAGCTACTCTGTATTTTGTCAAAGCATTGACTTCTAGCTTTCTCTCTATGTCGCGATGTCCGAACCCTTGAGAAAAGACAATATCGTCTCCTTTTATAACCAGAACAGACATGCCAGCAACAGAATAGGTATCTTGAATTTGCAAAAGAACTTTTTCCAGGCCAGGGTTTTGGGCAAAAAGCAAACTCGATAGGAAAAATAGGAAAAAAAATTTTTTCATTCTGACTCCGAATAAAGCACAACCAGAGATTTTTATCTGGGGAAATTTTATAGCAGTTCTCATTTGGCTTGCAATCCATTGTAGATCCGCTGTAAATTTTCCCCAAACCCCTTGAAAAACTTGAAAGAAACTATCGTTTTGCTTTTTTATATGCCAAAAACAGCACAAAACTAGAAAGCAAAAACACTAAGCTTGATGGCTCAGGTACGAGTTCCATGGTTTTATCCAGAATAACTGCACTAGAGTAGCGTGCTGATGTTCCCTGGAGCTGTGTTCCCTGGGCTGAACCTTTGATGCCGATCAAAGCCCATGATCCACGATAGCCTGGATTAAAGCTGCTTGCGCCTAATGTATAGAGGGAATTTATGCCTGCACTTGTCATGCTTTGGGTTGGTTCATCCTGAGCAGCGATCATGACAATGCGGCCAGAAGGCAAAGCATTAATAAAGGCAGCCATAGCATCTGCTGAACTAGAATAGGCATAAGTATCATAGTAGTTGCTATTTAAAACATTACCAGTAAACTGGTCGATGACAACTACGTTCATGCCTCTGTAGTGTTGGGAATGGTCAACGCCATTTACCCAAAGCTGGGCTGTTCCGCCAGGAGTGTAGCCTGTGCTATCCCATCCTGCTGATATAGCCTTCAAAACAATAGGCATAGCATAAAGAGAAGGTATGACAAGAATAAGGCAAAGGAATGCGAAAATTTTTGTCTTCATAATCTTCTCTCCTTTCATCAATGAATTTAATATTTTTAGAATTTTTGAAAAATATTTTTGGATTGTTCTTACAAGATTTTATTAAAGTCATGGCAAGATTGCAAGAAAAAAAAGCAGTTTTTCCCAGACATAAAAAGACGGGTGGAATCCAATTATTTTGGAAATTAAAATCAAGCCTTGGAATTGATAGCAATTTGACAGAAAAAGATTTTATAACCCCAGGACATGCTGATCAATTGTGGCTTCTATTTTTTTAGGAAAAATGCTATCAATGCACCAAAAATAAAGAAAAGACTATTGCTCTCAGGAATGATAAAAGCAAATTCTCCACCGTAAATATTGCCTGTAACTGCTGAATAAGTAACAGTACTCAGCAAAGTCCCTGATTTAGAATATTGCTTAAACGTATTTGTTGCTCCAGAACTTAGCCAGAGAGTTCCATCTGCATGATCCAATGCCAGGGCAGATGTGTATGTATCTGTAGCAAAAGAGCCAAGCAAACCGCCTGACATGGTATAATGCTCTACAAGTCCCGTTCCCCATCCACTAATCCACAATGTATTGTCTGTCGGATCATAGGTGATGCCTAACCGAGCTGCGCCTGTGAAGGAAAACAAAACCTGAGGGTTTTGCCAATCTTTTTCAAATTTATAGATGGTTTGAGCACCATGAGAGAAAAGATAATAGTAGGTACCATCTGTAGTTGCATCGTGAGCATTAGCACCTAAGTTATTGACATAGGTTTTTCCTGTAAAACTTCCACTTAGTGTGTATTCTGCGCCATTATAGCCAACATTATGAGAATAAGTCCTTACTCTATCGTCAACTACGATTGCCAGTTCATAGGAACCTGCATTGGCCCAGGAATTTTTTATAGCATTTCCCTGGAGTGCATAAATTCCTTGATTTACCCAGCCTGTAACGTAGTAGTCGCTTATAGGCCCAGCCTTTAGAACAATCGCCAGGCATAGAAAAAATAGTATAGAAAGAAAACACTTCATAGCAGCCTGCCTTTCTTTATAAGCCACAAAGAAAAAAGAGCAAGAAAAAATAGCACACAAGAAGCAGGTTCGGGAACAGGCCCGTAAATCGTCTGGACTTCAGCACTGGATAAAGCACGGTTATAGATCAAAACTTCATCCAGACTGCCATTATAATAAATGCCGCCTACGTGGCTGCTTCTGCCAATGAATAGATTGCTGTAAGTATAGGTATTGGAAAGCGGGTCGCTGGCTATGGATTCTATCAGTTGACCATCCAGATATAATTTTACTGTCTGGGTAGTTCCCTGATCGTCATAAACACCAACAGCATGATACCATTGACCAGAGACCAAAGGCGAATTATATTTTGCTGTACTTGAGGTCCATGTCCCTGAGTCATTGGTTCTAATCCAAAAATAAAGAGTTTCGTCGGCACCTGCTTCTATACCATATCTGTAACGATCTATAAGTGGCTTTCTCTCATCATCGGCGGTTAATTTAAACCACATTGAAATAGAAAAGCTATTGTTGTTTACAAATTGTGTAACCGTAGATGTTCCACAATCTATGTAATCATCATTTCCATCAAATCCATAAGCACTGTTTGCATTTCCCGAACGATCACTTGTCAAATAAGTTCCATTCACAGGACTTCCATTGTTGCCTCCCTGGGAATCATTGGCATTCCCTGTGAACGTATAGGATGCTATCAAACCATTGGTAATCGTTTCTGAAAATGCAGCACAAAGGAAAAACAGCATGAATAGCATTGAAAGTATTTTCATCGTTATCTCCTCTACAATAAGAGTTTATAAGTAGCCTGACAATGTTAAATTAATTCTAATTCCTTAACTTTTTATTGTATTTTAAATAACTTTCGTTTGCAAGTGTAATTTTACAAAATTTTCTTACCAGCCACTTCCGAATCATTCGAGGTTTTTCTGAGTCATTGAGATTATCAATGCCATGCAAAATCATTGGTAAGAAAGATTATAGATAGGACATAAACTTTTGAACATTTGCCTATATCCTTCAGGAAGCATAAATAAAAATCTCTTTAATCTTCGAAGCTCTTCAAAAGCATTTTTACGTCTTCTGCATGCTGGCCTTGAGGGTCTTGCTGGAGGTATTGTTCCAGGTGGATTTTAGCCAGGGAATAGTTGCCTAGATGACTATAAAGATAGCCAACGCTAAAATGGGCCTGGGGCCAAATATGTTTAAGAGAAAATGCTTGTTGGAAGTCTTCTTTTGCACTATTGTCTTGCTTAAGATATAGATAGCATTTTCCCCGATTGAGATAGGCTTCTGGCAGATCAGGAGAATTTTCTATAGCCAGCGTAAACTGAGACACTGCCATTTCCCATTTTTTTTCTTGCATAAAAAGAACTGCCTTTTCAAAGCATTCCTGGGATTTTTTTTGCCTTGTCTGCCATTGCAATTCTTCATTTTTTTTGCAAAGGTTTTCTATCCAGACTTGGATTTGTTCTTTTTCTGGGCCAGAAGGTGCTTTGTCTAAATAAGTCTGGAATTTTTGCAAAGCCTGCTCGTATTCCCCTGAAAGTTGAAGATTTAGGGCTTTTCCTAATTCTATGAGAGAAAGACCTTGCTTTCCTCTCTCATCCAGAGGCGCGATTCTTTGGAGGCTTTCAAAATGAAATCTTGCTTTTTCCCAATCTTTTCTCTTCAATTCCAAAGTTCCTGCAAAAAGATGGCATTCAAAAAAATCAGGATCAAGATCTATGCTTTTTTGTATAAGCAAGAGTCCCTGGGCTGGCTTTTCTGATTGGATTTGTTTTTTGCCTTCCTGAAAGTACAGGGAAGAAAGCCTTTTTTTCCATGAATCCCAAAAGGATATTTGTTTTTTACTATTTTCTATAGCATGGATCGCCATTTGGAATTCTTCTCTTCTTTCCCATATATTGACAAGGCTCTCTAGCGAAGCAGGCTGGAATTGTTTTTCTAAGGCTTTTTTTAAAGATGATATGGCGATGTTGTCCACGACTAGTAAAGCTTCCCGAACTTCATAGCGATCCTGGTATGATTTTGCAAGAGGCAAAAGAATCTTCAAAGCACTTTCCCAATCGCCTAGCTGGGCTATGCAAACTGCTAGTCTGGTTGCAGAAAGCAAATGTCCTGGCGACAACCTTAAGGATTCTTTAAAGCAAGAGGCTGCTGTGTTGTAATTGCCTTCTAGCAGATGAATCTCTCCTGCGAGACTGTATATTTCAGACAGCCGAGTTTCTTTTTGTAAAGCTTTTTCTAAGAGAGCAAGAGCTTCTTTGTATCTTTTCTGCTGTATCCATAATTTGCTTTGTTCTATGATACCTTGTATGCTTTGAGACTGCATTTCTTTTTCTATTCTCGAAAGAAAAGCACGAGCCTGGGCATATTCAGGGTGAAACTGGACAATTTTCTGGATAGCATTCCTGGCTTCCTGTACCTTTTGAGAAAGGTATAAAATCTGGGCATAGAAGAGAAGGATCTCTGGATTTTCTTCAAGGTATTGCTCTGCTTTTTGAGCCAATATTTTTATATCTTGGATATTTTCCCAAGAGTTCTTTTTTAGATAAGCCTGCAAAAGAGCCTTAAGGGTTTCAGGGTTTTCCTGGTCTTTTCTCCAAGATTCTCTTAGATTTACAATGGCATGGTCTGTCATCCCTTTTTGTAGATCTAGTTTCCCTTGTAAAAGATGGTATAGAGATTCCTCTTGTCTTGTTTTTCTCCTTTGAGCAAGGTTTTGTATATCGCTCTGGGCTTTGTTCAAAAGGTTTAAAGCTAGATAAGCTCTAGCCCTCTGAAAAAGGGAGGAAAAAGAAAGATGAGAGTAGCGAAGTGTATCCGATGTTTCTGCGTCATAGATTTTATATTTTTCTATCAGCTTTGTGGTGCTGGCATTTTCTTCGCTTCGCAGAAAAATAGCAGCTATGGAATCACAGTAAACTAGATGCCAGTTCATTCTGCTTGACAAATATTGCAAAAGGGAAAGATTTTTGGATTGGCGGATATCTAAAAAGGCGATGCAAAGAGCAAATCTACGCTCCAAAGAATCAAAATTTTGGGGCTGTATCGCTAAGGTTCGAACTTCCTTTTGCAAACTTTCTGGATAAAGAAAAGATCTTCTGTCTAAAAAAAACTTTTGCCTGCCTAGCCATAGGATATAAGGCGCAAAAACACTATCGTGGAAAATGGGACTATTTTCAGGCACTTGTTGCAAAAATTTTGCTGCTTCCCAAGGCTTTTCTGCATGCTTTTCTGATGCCCAAACAGGAAAAATAAGGGAATACAAAGCAGAAAAAACAAAAACCGCTATAGGAAACAAGACAGATGTCTTCCATGCCAAGACAGGAATTTTTTCTTTTTCTTCATCTCTGGATAAAGCTAGATAAAGGCTAAAGCCGATCATCGCAATAGACCATGATGGATCAAAGCAAGAAAAAATAGCCCAGGAAAAGAGCGTTGCTTTGTCCGAAAATTTTTTCTTTTCTTGTTTGCTATAAAGATAAAAGCAAAAGGCTAGTACGATCCAGAAAAAAGGCCAGGTAAGGATGGAATGGTCTATTTTTTGGGAAACAAAGGCATAAAAATTTTCCCAGGAAAAAGGGGGCGAAAAGCATGGGCTAATCAAAAAAAACAATAAAAAAATTCCTCGATGTTGCCTGGCTTTATTCTGAGAGTCCAATAAAAAGAAAAGGCAGGCTAATGGCCCAAAGAAAAAGGTAGGGTGGCTTTGACACCAAAGGGTTTGTATTACAAGAAGTATAAAAAAAAATATTTTAGAAAAATGCTGTTTTTGGAAAAATTGGGTTATTGCATACTGAAAAAGCAAAGCAAAAAAAATATAAAAATAAAAAATTCCTGGTTTCCATCCTATATAAGAGCCAGAAATCCATAAAAGTAAGATTCCTAAACAAACAGAAGGATGGTATTTTTTTTCCCAGCAAAAAAAAAATGGCAGGCAAAAGATGCAGGAAAATATCCAAAGATACTTCTCTCCAAAAAGAGAGAAAACAGCATAGAAAAAAAAATCGGATAGCCAGTAAGGGTTTTGCCATCTGTCTGTAGATAGAAGAAAGCTGGATGGGTCTTTCTCTATATTGAAAGGACTTGTGTGAATATGTCTTCCTGAGGAAAGATGTTCTAAAGTTATGCTGTCTTGGAGTGGATAAAAAGAAAAGGATGCCAGGGTTAAAAATACCAAAGTGAAAAGTATCACTGTATTGCTATTTTTGTTGTCTTTAATCATAAAGAGATTTTTATTTGGAGGAAAATTTTTGTAAAAATTTTCCCCCAAACCCCCTTTAAAAACTTTTATATTTTATTTTTAAAAACGGACGGAATGATACGAATAAGACGAATAAAACAAATAAAGATAAAATTATTCATTCGTGCTATTCGGCCATTCGTGAAATTCGTGATAAAATACTTTTCCTGTTTA
>JABWCH010000138.1 GCA_013359215.1 Candidatus Brocadiia bacterium
TACTGTTTTTGATTCCTTACAGAAGGCTTACACTACGCTCTGCTTATCCCTAAAGTTTCATCGTGAAAAAAGTTACGCAAAGCGTAAAATAATGGCTTGCATGAAACTTCAAACAGCAAGCGGGTTCTATCAAACGAAAAATAGCTTTATTTGAATCGTTCGCTTCTTGTCCCTAAAGTTTCATCATGAAAAATTTATGCAAAGCATAACATACTAGCTTAGATATAGATGCAAAAAGGAGTAAATACTGAAAGAAGTTTTTTAAAATTTATAAGAAACAGAGTGTTTTCCATTCCCTGTTAAAAAGAAGGATTGACTTATGAAAACTATGGAAATTATGAATTCCATGCTTATGGAATTAGGAAAATTAGTAATCCGCAGTGATGAAAATACCATGAGTTTAGTGGAGGGAGCATTGAAATTTGTTGAATTAAACCTTCCTTCTTTTTCTGATCCAGAAAGACTCAGCCAAAGAATACAATCTTTAAGCCTGCTAGAAAAGATCTATCCCGATCTATATGAAAGATATTCACCAGAGAATCAAGAGCCTTGCTATCTCCCCTTTACTTTGATGCCAAATTCTGACCCTTCCTTCTGCACTGGATTTTTGGCTCATATTTTTAAAGGAGAGCAAGAAATTCTCCCTTTGCCTATAAAAGAAATTGTATTAGGCGCAAAACAATATCACAGAATCCTTTATACGATGAAGCATGATCTTAAGAGGTTAAACTGTGTTCTGGATATAGAAACATGGCTGCATCTTTTAGAACGCTACACAAAATGGATTCCTGCCTCTAACTCTTTACAGCATATTTCTCTTTATCAATATATCCGTTTTAAGATGGCACTCGCTGCTTGTGTGGATGAGCAAAATATCGAGAAATCTCCTTTGGCTTTGTTTGCTTTAGAAATACAAGGAAAAGAAAAATTTTTTTGTAGCATTTCCCCTGGAGATGATTTAAATGGTTTCAAAGGTGCTGCATACTATTTCCAATCTCTAAAAGAGAGCTTGATGAGAGACTTTCTTCAAGCCGCAGATTTGCCTTTATGCAATGCTTTAATACAAGAAAGCAGTCGGTTTGTTTTGCTAGTGAACCAAGAATCCAAAAAAAATTTATTCCAAAAAGCATTAAAACACGAAGAATTTCTATGCCAGCAGCATGCAGGCAAGCTTTCTTTATCTGTGCATTTTGAGCCTGTTTCTTTAGATGATCTCAAAGAAAAAAACTTCTCTTTTTTCCTGGCAAATCTCTACCAAGAACTCGATAGCAAAAGCAAAGAAATCATTAGTTCTTTGCTACAAAATTCCCCCCAAAATCATTCTTTTCTTTTTGGGCCATACGAAAAAAATTTACAGCAAGAGAATGAATTTCATAAAAGTTTACAAGCTCTTGGGAAACAATTGACTGAAACCCGATGGATCACAAAAGAAAAAGCATCTGTGTCCAAAGAATTACCAATATCCTGGGAAAAAATGCCTCTTTATTTTGGAAAAAAAGAAATTTTATGGAAAGAAAATCCTGAGCTAAAAGAACCAGGCGATGTTTATCGGTTTGCCAATACAGATTTCTTTTCCTACTCTGGCAAAGGATATATCTTTTCTGAAGTTATCCCTTACCTCATGGCAGAAGGAGATGTTCCTTACAAGGATCGCTGGTGCTTTATCCATGGCAAGATAGATCCTTTTCAAACTAAAGAATTCCCATCGCCTGCTAGTTTCCTTACACTTTACGACCACCTTCAAAATTTTTTTAACACTTATTTGTTAAGCCTATTGAGAGAAAAAAAATATAGAAAGTGTATGTACATGGCATATCTGGAATCCCATTCTTTTATCATGGCTTGCTCTCCCCAGATTGCATTGTGCCTTATAAGCCAGATCCATAAAAAATTTTGCCAGTTTGTATCAAACCAGCATACAATGTCAGCAAGCATTTCCCTGCTTGATACAGAATATCCTTTTGAAAAAGCTTTATACCTGGAATTTGAGAAAAACCTTGAAAATCAACAGAATTGCGTTTATCTTTTAGACCAAAGCATCCACTGGCCTTTTTTAGAAAGCATCCAAAAGGCGCAAGAAAAGCTATCTATAATTTCTAAAGGAAAAGGCAAACATTTTCTATCTCAGCTATGGAGCATCTCTGATTTTTTCCAAAAGAAAGAAAAAAACAAAAAAAATCTTACTCTATGGCGGCATCTTATCCATTACTATTTCAATAAAATAGGCATTGTCGATTCTTTTGATAAATATATATTAGAAAGCGAACGCGGCCCTGCCTATCTGAATACGGCATTAGAATGGAATGCCTTGATGTCAACAGATGAAACTTTATAGCGGAGTGTTAGGCTCTGTTTTATGTTTTGCTTGATTTCCTCATGATGAAACTTTAAGAATAATCCGAGCGGAGTGTAAGCCTTCTGTAAGGAATCAAAAATAGTACCGCCTGGCAAATCAAAAAATTTTATTCGACCCTTAACCCTGGCACAAAAAAATGGGATACCTGTTTTTTTGATTTCTGAAAGAAGGCTTACACGGAGCGATCGCTTCAGCTTGACACTGTCGAGTTTGCATTGCTAAATTCATTCTTATCGCTAAAAGTGGTTTGTGTGAAAGTTTTTATAAAAATTTTCACACAAATAAAAATTTTTTGGAGTGGCTGGATATGTTTTACGGAAAATTGCTTTTATCTGGCATTTTAACAAACCAAAGCGGGATTAGTATTGGTCAAGACAAATCCCATGGCATTAGCCTTGCTAAAAAGATAGTACGCCATCCGATTACATCTGTTCCTTTTATTCCTGCCTCTTCCTTTCGAGGGGCAATCAGGCGGGTTTTAGAAAAAGAAGCAGGGAAAGATTGCCATCATAAAACACAAAATGATAGTCTGGACTGCTCTGTATGCCAAATTTTTGGAGTTTCCCCAAACGATTTTCCCTATTTCATGACTATGCCAGGAAGGCTCATAATACGAGATATATTCCTGACCGAAGAAAGCAAACTTTTCTTGAAAGATAAGCTAAGGCACTCGGATCTCACAGAGCTACGATTTCATAGAGCAACGGACCGCATTACTGCGCAAAGCTCTCTATACGCACTAGAAGAAATTCCCGCTGGATGCCATTTTGCTTTTGATTCTATTTTTACGATTTATGAAAAAAAAGATATAAACCACTTCAAGGCTTTTTTGCAAAGTTTGGTTTCCCTGGAGTCTTCTTCTATCGGAGCAAATAGCAGCCGTGGGCTTGGTAGAATTCTGTTTGGGAAGTGGAATTTAGAAGAATCCCAGATGGATTCTGGCCTAAATCTTGTATGGCATTCCAGAAAATACTATGAAAAAGAAGAAAGCGAAAAAAATATTTTTTATGCACAGGATAAAAAAAATATACAAGAAATATTAGATAATATAGAAATAATACAAAAAACTATTTCCCAAGGGGCTTAAAAATTAGGAGCAATAGCCATGAAACTTCTTTTTAGGATGAAACCACAAGGTGCTTTTTATGTTGGGAATGACCTTTTTTCTGCGCAAAGCTTCCCTTTTTCTCATTCTGATACTATTTTTCAGGCTTTACTCAGTGCATGGGAAATGCTTTGGGGAAAAAAAGAAAAAGATCAATTGATCGAATGCTTTCATCATCCTGATACTATACCTTTTATCATAACAAGCTGTTTTCCTGCTATTGGCGATGTGTATTTTTTACCCAAACCACTCGCTATGAAAGAAAAGGAAGCTAAAAAGAAAAACAATGCTTTTTCCTGGATTAGTGGGAATATATATAAAGAATGGTTGAAGGGAAATAGGCTGGATTTTTCTTTAGAGTATTGTTTATCACCAGGAGTCTATTTTCATCCTTCTGAAAAGAATACCATAGAATCATTATGCCCATCGCAAAAGATATGGAGCTGCGACAAAGGGCGAATGCGAAACAAGACTTCTATTTTTGGGGGTGTTGCCAAAGCTTATCCTGCAGAACAAATCTATTATTCCCAAAATACAGATTTCTATTTGGTTGCGGAAATCCAGGAAGCTTACAGCAATAAATTTCAATCTATTCTCCGATTGCTTGCAGAAGAAGGTATAGGCGGCAAAAGAAGCATTGGCTGCGGATCTTATCTTTACCAAGACACCATGCCTATACCTGAAAGTTTAGATTTTCTTGAGAAACCAGTATCAGCCTCATGGGTTTTGCTTTCTTTGTATTTTCCTCAGCCAAAGAATATAGAGGATGGACTATTCCATAAGGCACATTGGCAGATTATGGAAAGACAAGGCTGGAGTAAAAACAACCGCGGAAATTCTATCCACAACAAAGCAATACATTTGATCCAGGAGGGAAGTTGCTTTTTTTCTGTCCCAGAAAAAGCAAAGGCACTTGTGGAAGTCAAATCGTCTTCCTCTTCCCAAAATGCTTGCTACCATTACGTGTATCCTTTTAAAGCAGTAGCGCCAGGAGCAAATTTATGAAAAAAGAAAAATTGCATTTGATTCCCATCACTCCTGTTCATATAAGCAATAACACTGCGTTGCAAGAAGGAAAAGACTTCTACATAGATGGCATGGTTTTGCACCGTATAGACTATCCCTTTTTGCTTTCTTTAATACCAGACCAAGATTTCGATTCCTCTTTATCCCAAATCAAAAGCTCTGGTATCCAGGCTTTGTTGAGCAAAGCAAGGCAAAAAGAAAAAAAAGGCAAAGAAATAGACCAAGACTGGAAGCAAATTCTTAAGGCCAAGATAGAAGAGATAGAGAAAAGAGAAAATCAAAAAACGCAACAAAATAGTAAAGAAAAGACTTTGTTAGACCATGCGGAAATATACCAATGTACCCTAGATTTTGGATATCAAAATCTTTACAACAAAATACAAGAAATTGCATTGGATAGTCTGGGAAGAAGCTTTATTTCTGGATCTACTCTAAAGGGAATGATGCGTACTGCGCTATACTTTTCCCATCTTTCCCAATTTCCCAAAGCACTATCCCGCCTCCGTTTCACATGGACAGAAGACGACAAGGAAGCAGATTATCCTCTGTTTTTAGAAATGACAGGCATGCTCCAAAAAAATTCCCATCAAGATTTTTTCCAGCAGCTCCGCATACAGGATAGCAATTTGCTCCCTGGCTCTAAAAGTGTAAAAGTATATCAAATAAAGCTACTCAATGTTTGCATTTCTCAACAAGAGAAGCAAGTTTTTTGGAAAAAAGGATTGAACCAGAACACTCCCTTCCACGAGGAAGCAGAATCTTTATGTTGGGAAATGATTATACCCCAAACAGAGTTCCAAACAGAAATCGCTTTGGACAAAGCCTTGCAAAAAATTCTATCCAAACAAAATCAAAAACCAGCCTTTGCTCTGGAAATACCCACGATTATGCAATCTCTTAAAACTTTCGGGATTTCCATTGCCAAAAAAGAATGGGAATTTGCCCAAAAATATCAGATTTCATTTCTTATGGATTTCTATCATGATATACTAGAGAAGGCTCAAAAGGCAATAGGAGGGAAAGAAGCATACATTCCTATAGGCTCAGGAGTCCCATGGCATGGAAAAACAATAGGAAACCTTCTTGATTCTTCTAGTCTGGATAGCATCAGAAGGCATTTCTACAAGTCTATGGGAAAATTTGTCCACACATTATGCCAATCTGCTTTTCATGGGCAAAACCTTAGAAAAGAAGCCTGCCCTAGCTGTGGCAAACTTTTGCGCCCAGAAAAACTTTTTGCCATTACACCCTATCCTAAAACAAGGCATATAGTCTTCCAAGATGGAAAACCATGCTTGCCAGCAGGATGGATACGCATTGCTATATAGTTTGGCAATGTTAAATTAGGATCTTCCAAAAAAGATTTATCACAAAAAGCACAAAAAAGAGTACACAATTACAAAAAAAATTAGTAGTTATTCTTTTTGTGCTTTTTGTATTTTTTGTGCTTATTTCTAAAATTTAACATTGTTAAAATAAAATTTTAATCTTACATAAAAAAATTTATTTCTGAAATTTTTTTTATATAATAGACTATAGTACACTCTGTAGAGTAGATTTATTTTTAGGAGATTTTATTATGGTAAAAATCGTAGTAGCTCTTCTGGCAATCGGCATGAGCCTTTTGCATGCTTTCCCTGTTAGCAGCGAAGATTTCGAAGCAGGTGCAACAGGATGGAGCAACAATACCACGACAACAGCCTCTGGTTTTAGCCGATTTTTAGGGCGTTTTAGTGGTACTGGTGGCGCACAAAGTGTTTATAAAACATACACACTTTCAGGGGCGCAAACGCAGGTAACCATACAGTTCGATTTTTATGAAATGGACAGTTGGGATGGAGAATCTTTTTATATTTATATCAACGATTCTCTCTATCGTACCGATAGCTTCTGGGTAAATAACCACTATTCTAATGCTGATACTCCTTCTATTGCAGTAGCTCTCAATAGTGGCACAGCAAACGTGGGTTTTAATTCAAGCTATGCCGATGAATTTTTTCGCTATACTATCAACTACAATACAACAGCAACTACCTTGAAGCTAGGCTTTGGTACCACTTTGGATGAAGCCTTGGACAATGAATCCTGGGGTATTGACAATGTCGTGATTACCCAAAACAATGTGCCAGAGCCTGTTTCTGCTTTGTATTTCTTTTTAGGACTGGCTTTGCTTTGGCTTAAAAGAAAACTATAGTAAACTGCCAGGTCTTGTGTAAAATACACAATATTTTTAATCACAAATCAAACGAATAATCACAATCTTAACAATACGAATGGAATAGCAATCTTTTATTGGGTTATTCGTAAGATTCGGATTGTGCTTTTCAATAATTTTTTTACTAAACTTTTAAACTTTTTTAAACTCAAAAAAGGCTAGAGGAGATAAGAAAATGGCAAAAAAAATACTTTATTTTTTTTTACTTTTCAGCCTGTATCTATCGGCAGCATCTATATATGAATCATCCTTGATTGGATATTGGAAATTCGAAGATACTTCAGGAAGTGTTATCGATTCTACAGGAAACAAAAATGGGACAGTACAAGGATCTGTAGTTCGTGGAGTGGCAGGTAAGTTCGGAAATGCCTTCAATTTTGATAGTGTTGGGGCTTATGTTGATGCTGGAGCGAGCAGTACTATTTCGCCTGTAACTATAGAAGCCTGGGTCAATCTCAATCGCTACGACACACCCAACATTTTCAAGACCATCGTTCAAATCAATACCCATTATGGATCCAACTGGTCTGACTCTGCATTCTATATTTCCAATGGTTATTTGAACGCTTATACTGCTGGCACTAGTGCCACTCGTATTGCCTTGAATCAATGGGTACATGTTGCTATGGTCAACGATGGCAGCTATATTCGTTTTTATATCAATGGGCAGCAAGACAGCAACACCTGTGCTACCAGCCCTGTATGGCAAAATGGATGGTCTTTCATTCGCCTTGGTGGTGGCTATGCTGGAGACGGAGAAAACTTTGCTGGACTGCTGGACGATGTAGCTATCTACAGTAGAGCTCTTTCTTCCACAGAAATCATGCAGCATGCAACTATAGGAATAGAAGCATCCTATGTCCCTGAACCTGCTGGCATTTTTTCAATGATTATAGGTGTCTTGACCGTTTTGATCCTATCCAGACATCGAAAAAACTAGAAACAGTGTTTTACACACACACAAAGAGCCATAGATAGGCTTTATTCAAAAGTCCGTGCGCTAAAATTTCTAACGAAGAACACGAAGTGAATAGGCAAAACCATTTTTCTTCGTGTTCTTTGCTCTGATTTTTCTCTAACTAACTAAGAGCCTATCCGAAAAATAATTTTAGGTGAAAATTTCGATGCATCTCGGAGTTCATGCTTGTTCTGTGCTTACTTGATCGCAATTTCGGTTACGCCCATTGATAACCATTATTAAAAAAAACTCCCATGAAATGGAATTACTATGATACTCAAATGGATTGACTTTGCCATTATTTTGCTCTACCTGCTATCTACTATCGCTATCGGGCTTGTTTTGAAAAAAAAAGCAGAAAAGAACAAGGCTGCTTATTTGCTAGGAAGCAACGAGCTGCCATGGTATATGCTTGGGCTTTCCAACGCATCTGGGATGTTTGATATTTCAGGAACTATGTGGCTTGTGACCATTACGTTTGTATATGGTTTAAAGAGTGTTTGGATTCCCTGGCTATGGCCTGTTTTTAACCAGATTTTTTTGATGGTGTTTTTGGCCTCCTGGCTGAGGCGTTCTAATGTTACAACAGGAGCTGAGTGGATTGGGACAAGATTTGGCTATGGGAAAGGGGCATCTCTATCGCACAACATTGTTGTTGTTTTTGCCTTGATGAGCTGCCTGGGTTTTTTGGCTTATGGTTTTGTAGGCTTAGGAAAGTTCATGGAAATCTTCATTCCATGGGAGGTTGTTTCTCCTTATATTCCTTTTGCCGTGCCTGATAAATATGTTCCCCACCTTTATGGAATTCTTTTTACTGCCTTTAGCGTATTTTATACCATTTTGGGAGGTATGGTTAGCGTTGTATGGGCTGATGTTTTTCAATATATCATCATGGCAATTTCTGCTGTGGTCATTGGAATCATTGCCATGCTGGCACTTCAGAGCAACCAGATGGTTGTGCCTGATGGCTGGTATAATCCCTTTTTTGGGGTTAATCTAGGGATGGATTGGTCGAACATCCTTGTGGAAGTAAATGCCAAGATAGCAAGCGATGGCTATTCTCTATTTTCCGTTTTCTTTATGCTTATGCTTTTTAAGGGAATTTTAGCCAGTGCTGCAGGCCCTGCTCCTAACTACGATATGCAAAAGGTTCTCTCTACACGTTCGCCTAAAGAAGCAGCCAAAATGAGCGGATTGGTATCTTTGGTGCTTATGCCCATACGCTATATCATGATCGCAGGCTTTGTCGTCTTGGGAATCATCTATTTCAAAAAACTGGATTTGCTGGTAGGCCAAAAAATCGATTTTGAGCAAATTTTACCCTCTGTAATGCATGAATTTGTCCCTACAGGAATGCTTGGGCTTATGCTTGCAGGACTTCTTGCTGCCTTTATTGGAACATTTTCAGGGACATTGAATGCAGCCCAGGCTTATATTGTAAATGACATCTATCTAAAGCACTTTAAACCCAACGCAAGCAACAAGCAGGTATCCTTTATAAGCTATACCACAGGAGTTCTATAGGGACTCAATCAAGAATAAATCGAAACAAAAAGATTTTTCACCACGAAGGCACAAAGACCACGAAGAAAAAATTTTAAACTCTTCGTGTCCTTCGTATCTTCGTGGTGAAAAATCTTTACACTTGCATATAAAATACAAATGCGCATTTTTAGTATATACTCTATCAATAAGTTAAAGAGGCATTTTTTTTAATTTCGGAAAATATTTAACAGAAGTTTCCGTGACTGAACAAAAGAGAATAAATACAAAATTTTTTTTCTTCTCATTTCTTTCTTTTCCTGTTCTTCGTGTTTTTCTCTTCGTGATAAAAAAAATAAAATCTAAAGCTATATATTGATATAACCTATTCGAAATAAAACGATTGCAATCTATATTTACTCTCCCAAGTTTGCAAAAACTAGCTTACCGAACAATACGGAAACTTCGGTCAAAAAATATTTTTTAATCCAGACAGCATTCCTATATAGTAGCCAATTTTTAGTTTTTTTCAAAAAAATTTAGCCTGCAATTCTTCTTTTTAGCATATTTTCATTGACATCGTCAAAGATTTTTTTTACACTGTTGCAAGAAAAATTCAAAAATTCTTTCCTTATCTTAATAAGATTGAAATGTTGCTATGAAACATACTAGAAAAAACCCTGCAACCACGGTAGATATAGTGGTGATGAGAAGCCATAAGGAAAAAGTAGAAATTCTCTTTATCCAAAGAAAAAACCCTCCATTTCAGGGCAACTGGGCTTTGCCAGGCGGTTTTGTGGAAATGGATGAAACCTGTCTTACCGCAGCCCATCGCGAATTGGAAGAAGAAACATCCCTAAAGGGATTGTCTCTTCAACCATTAGGAATTTTCGATAAAGTAGATCGTGACCCCAGGGGAAGAACGATTTCTATGGTATATTGGACTATCCTTGTTGCGCCAAATAAAGCAAAAGCAAGCAGTGACGCTGCCGATGCCCATTGGTTTGCAATAGATAGTTTACCTTCTTTAGCTTTCGACCATCTGGATATCATCGTTTCTTTAAAAAGGCAAATGTCTCTTTATTCTTGCGCTTTACCTTTACTCGATGCAGCTCCTGAAATGAAAGCAAAAAATATAAAAGAAATTCTTATACCATTTTTGGAAAAAAAATAACACAATGTAAAAAGTATCTTTTTTTTGAAAGGCAGTTAAAATGAAAGTGAATGTAAGACGTTCTAGTGCAAAATATTCTAAGATGACAGGGTTTCGTACTCGCATGAAAACAAAAGGTGGGAGAAAAGTTCTCAAACGCCAGAGAAACCGTCGTCGCAATATGAAAATGAAATAGTGAATAAAGATCGTTGCATAAGCAACTGTCTTTCTCCTCGGGTTGGGTGACCCTTTAGCCCAACCTTTTCTTTGTATCTAACCTGTTTTAGCAATTCCACATATCAAAATGTGACATTGTCAATCTATTTCCCTTCCTTGAAATTTTATCCAATTGTTTTTGACAAACTATCTAGTGACAGAATGAAATTCATGACTCCAGATATTTTCCAAGAAAAAATCCATTGGTTTCAGAAAAAATTTAAAGAAATCCAATCTGCTATGGGACAGATTTTGATAGGCCAGGAAGAAGTTCTCATGCAAACGCTCATAGCTTTTTTCGCTAATGGTCATTTGCTTTTAGAAGGATTGCCTGGCTTAGGCAAAACACTTTTATCCCAAAGCCTTGGTCAGATTTTAGGAATTTCTTATAAAAGAATACAGTTTACTCCTGATTTAATGCCTGCGGATATTTTAGGAACAAATGTCCTTTGGAAAGATGAAAAAGGCATGCCCATCTTTCGCTATGAGGAAGGGCCTATCTTCTGCGATTTGCTTCTTGCGGATGAGATCAATAGGGCAACACCCAAAACCCAGTCTGCTTTGCTGCAAGCAATGCAAGAAAGAAAGGTGACGATTTCTGGCAAAACCCATGATCTTTCAGAAAATTTCATGGTTATGGCAACCCAAAATCCTATTGAGATGGAAGGCACATATCCCTTGCCCGAAGCGCAGTTAGATCGTTTTTTCTTTAAAGTGCAGATTTCTTTGCCTGGTTTACAAGAGCTGATCCAGATTGCCCAAAAAACAACCCAGGATAGTGTATACATACCAGAACAGAAATTTCAAAAACAAGAAATTATGGAAATGAAATCCCTTGTAAGGCAAGTTTGTATCCATGATATTCTTATGGAGTCTTGTGCGAATCTTATTTTGAATACTCATGCACAAAGTCCAAAGGCTGACCCTTTGGTAAAAAAATATGTTCAATATGGGGCAAGTCCTCGCGGCTTACAGGCCATTGTCTTGGGAGCAAAAGTTCGCGCTCTTTTTCAAGGTAGAAGCTATGTTGCCAGAGAAGACATACTATTTGTTCTTCAGCCTGCTTTGAGACATAGAATTCTTTTAAACTTCCAGGGAGAAGCAGAAGGAATCAACTCCTTGAAAATTATTGAGCATATACAGAATTCTCTGAAAGGATAAATCCCGTGCTAAAAGCACCCCCAAAGCAAAACAAAACAGACAAAGAGCCTTCTCTAAGAGAATTTTTGATTGAGCCTGAAAACCAGCTTGCGTATAACATAGCATCTGGCCTTATAGAAGGCAAAGAAGTCCAATACAACCCCCTTGTCTTCTATGGGCCTGAAAATTCAGGGAAGACCCATTTGCTACACTCTGTTCATAAAGAAATCCAAAAAAAATACCCTGACTCTGAAGTTATGTATCTGACGGCAAAAAAATTTCACGAAAATTTTTCGAGAGCCTGCCATCATAAAGAATATAGTATTTTCAGAAATACCTACAGAGAATGCCAGTATTTATTTATAGAAGACATGGAATACCTAACGAATAAGATTAAAACGCAGCAAGAGCTTATCTTTACAATGAATGCCTTACAGGCTAAATCATGCCAGATTATTTTTAGCAGTAGTCTTCCTCTCAGGCTATTATCTCTTGAAGCAGGGCTTTTAAGCCGTATTTCTAATGGACTTTTGCTGCCCATGCAACCACTTTCCAAAAAAACTGTCTTAGAGTATTGCAGAAAAACAGCCTCTGTTTATGGAGTAAATGGCGATAGTGAGGCATTCGAATCTTTATGGGAGCATTGCGGAAAATCCTTTGGTAATTTCCAAAAGACATTCCTGCATATTGTTATCATAATGTCGCAAAAAAAACAGTCTATTAGCTTACCTCTGGTGCAAAGCAGCATTAAGATGTATATGGAACAAAGGAATCCTTGTACAATAGAAAAACTGCTTGAATGCATTGCAGAATACTATCAAGTCCCTTTAGAAACACTCAAAGAAAAAAATGGAAAACAATCTTCTGCAAACGCAAAAAGCGTTGCTATCTTTTTAGCAAAAGATTTATTAGGCATGGATGTTAAGCAAATCCAGGAGATTTTTGGTAAGCGAAGCGAAAGCTCCATAAGATATATTTTCCAAAAGATTGCATCAGAGCCTTCTTTGCAATCAGACCAGCAAAAAATCAGACAAAGAATGGATCTTCTCAAACAAGAGCCAAACACGAACTTTAAAGAACTTACAGCTTAGC
>JABWCH010000139.1 GCA_013359215.1 Candidatus Brocadiia bacterium
GACAGAATTTTTTGCAAAAAAAAAGGAGTCCAAGAAAAAGCATTAGCATGCTTGATGATTCTGGGACAGCAGTATAAAAATTGTATAGCTGTGCCACTTCTGATGAGCTTAGTTCTCGGTTGTAAAGACTGACATCATCCAATAGACCTTTATATATCCAGCTTTGGCCTAAATTCCATGTTCCCATATAGAAATAATTAGGGGCTGTAGAATAAATAGGCGTACTTCCTTGCCTTTGGCTTATCGCCTGAAGCTGTCCATTAATATAAATTTTATGGTTTCCAGCCGCGGGGCTGCTGTTATTGAAGACAGCAGTGACATAAACCCAATTGTTTTCCATACCTGCATTGGAAATACCCGTTATGTCGCTTTGTCCTGTATTAAAACCAAAATTACCGCCATATAGCCAAAGATCATGCCCAGAAAAGCCAACAGGCATTTCCCCGCTAGATTTGGTATAACCAGCCCATTTCATCCAAAAGCTTACGGTGTTGGAAGCCCCATCAGCCTGGGCAAGAGGAACTCCGCCGACGTAAACATAATCATTAATTCCATCAAAAAGCAACCCATTTGTTCCATTATATCCAGCACCTGCTGAAGTAGAAATATCTCCATAAAGTGTAGTGGAACGGTTACTTCCTGAAACATCTACGATTCCAGTGTTAAAATCATAATAGGCTACAAGCCCATCACTTACTGGAAGACCATAGACTGTCCAGGGAAAGAAAAAACAAGCCAATAAAAATAGAATTTTTGCTTTGTGCATATTTTTTCTCCACAAAAAACAGCATAAAGAAATAGCAAACAAAACCAATCCAGAAGGCTCAGGAATATTCCCTTGCATTATATTTTAGGTTTTACGATTGAAAAGTCTAGTAAAAACAATAGACATTCAAATAATTTTTCAGAATAACTCAAGAATAAAAGCAGATAGTTTTATCTTGACAATATCAAATTAGAGTTATGCTTCTCTTTTCTTTAATCTTGGATTTAACATAACATTGCCAAATTAACACAAAAAATATAAAATGTCTCAAAAGGCGAAAAAATATAATTATATATCAGATAATAGCTTATATTTTTTTGGTAATTTTTCTTTGTGTTTGGAGATGGATGATTTTTTTTAAGCAGGCGAAGCAGCTTTGCGAAAGGATTTTTTTAACACATACAACTCAACCACCATTTCATGGTGAATTTGGGGGAAAATTTTCCCCCAAATCAAAATCTCTTTGTTTGGAATGCTTTAGATAGAAGGCAAAAAAGCAGGTGTGTCCAGCAATCCCTGGAATTGTTCCCATTGGAAATTAGGCAATGCAAAAGAGCCATAGTGTATATTGGGATTATAGTATCGAAAAGAAAAATGGCTATTGTGGATTTTTTTTATTAGCTCTTTAGGAAAAGGGGTTGTATTTTGGGAGGCAAAAGAAAAGCTCCATAAGCCGCCTGGATATGTCAGATTGCTGTAATTGTAAAGATAAAGATGTTTAAAAATTTTTCTTAAAATTTTTAAAAGGCTTTCTTGCAACTCTTTGCCGTGAAAAACAGACTCTGCCTGGGAAACAACAATGCCGCCTGGCGCAAGGCAAGAAGCAATATTTTTATAAAAGTCTTCACCAAAAAGAGGCTGTGCTGGACCAATGGGATCTGTGGAGTCGATCAAGATAACATCGAATTTTTCCTGGGTTTGGGCAACGTATTTGACTCCATCGTCGATAATAACAGAAAGCCTTGGATCTACTAATGCACAGGATACTGAGGGAATATGTTCTCTGCATGCTCTTACAACAGCCTCATCGATTTCTACCATAGTGCATTTTTCGATGTTTTTATGCCTTAAAACCTCACGCGCTGTTCCTGCATCACCACCACCAATTACCAAAACTCTTTTAGGATCAGGATGGGCAAAGAGAGGAACATGAGCAATCATTTCATGATAGACGAATTCATCGGCTTCGCTTACCATCGTCATTCCATCATTCAACAGAAGCTTGCCTAAAGCCTCTGTTTCAACAACGCAAACATGCTGAAAGGGGCTTTGTTCAGAAAAAAGGACTTGCTTTAAGCGAAAGCTCATAGCAGTGCTGTCTTTATGCTTTTCTGTAACCCACATATCAGGAGTCAGTTTATTCTGGGTTTCCATAAAATATCCTATAAAACTATAAAACCCCAGGTTTTCCTGGGGCTTTCTTTTTAAACTAGCACCTTAGCGAAACAATCTTGGTAATGATAGTTCCTCAAATGAACTTTATAGCCGTGCCCAATCGAGACTGTTTTTTCTATAGTCTTTCTATAGCCTTCAGTGTGTTTAGATCTTAAATTAACAGGGGAAGAGTTACTAGTAACCACAAAGGTGAACCGTTTGGGGCTAAAGCAATCTAATACTTTTTGCAAAAGACGAGAAGGATTGCTTAAATTTATATTTGTCTCAAAACTCACATAAGAGCAAACAGATTGTGGCGTTATATGTATTGTAAAATACCCTTCATTTACCATAGCGTTAAGAGAGTAACCGCACGGATGGAAGAGGTAATCATTGTAAATGATCTCTGGTGCTTCAACCAAAAATTCGATTCCAGAGCGATAGCGTAAAATTTCTGTAGTGACTCCAGAATCATCATAAAATAGCTGAGCTACATCCTCCGAGATGTCATGCATCAGAATTTCCAAAGTAGTGTCATGTACTTTGGGAGTTTCACAAATAACATTTTGTCCAGCAGTGAAGAAAAAGTAAATGTGATCTTTGCTTTCTTCACCAATCAGCCATTGCTGACCTGGAAACAACTCATTCATTTTCTCTGTTTCCACTTGGAAATCGCAAATTTGCGCTTCAGGATACAGGAAATTTTTCCGTTCATAAAAAATATACCGAATTTCTGAAGGATTAATGAATTCCAAGACGGTAGGCAATGCTTCAAAGGGTCTGCTGCCTCCGCATGTAATCAAAATAATCCTATCCGGATATACAAAAAGGGAAGACTCGGAAAGCAAGTAAGCATCAAACCATGGGTTACTGACGCTGCTGAGAATTTGGGTATGAGCGCTTTTTACTACTCTATCCCATCTCCCGTCGACGTTGCCTCGTAAATCAACTCTAGGTTGTTTGAGGACGATTTCGAGCTTCTTTTCAGGACCTTCAAATTCCATGTAAACTTCTCCATAGAGCCGGGATCTTTTACAAGTTCACCGTCTTAACATGAACAAAACCAATACACTTACCATCTTACTCTATTAAGAAGACCCACAGGCATAAGCCGGGGAGTGGTATAACGCATACTTTATCTTTTGTTTTGAAAAAGTCAATAAACTTTATGAGAATTTTTGCATTTTTATGTAAATAATTTTATATTGGCTTTCATAATGCTTGCATAATGTCATAAAATTTGCTATTAATCTAAAGAAGAAATATCGGATTTCTCTATGGGATTCCTTAACAAGATGACAACTTTAGAAACTGGCATTGCCGATTCCTACATTTTATGTCATTTTATAAATTACTGGCATTGCTATTTTCCTTTAGATAAAGGCTAATCAAGATGGATAGAGAGGAAAAAAAATCAGATGCGGCTTTAGCAGGCTTATTCGGTCAAAATGAACCCAGACAATTTTTTATTCAAAGTGTTAGCAAAGACATGCTTCTAAAAGATCGGTATTTATTGGACAAAAAAATTGGAAGTGGTGGGATGGGTGAGATATACAAAGCTTTTGATACAAAGAGCAACAACCGCACCGTTGCGCTAAAAAGGCTTTTTTGTTCCGATGAAATTTCCAAAAAACGCTTTTTGCGTGAATACAATTTGCTAAAAGCTGTAAATCATCCAAGCTTAATCAAAGTTTATGAATACTTTGAAATGAACGGAGAAAGTTTCATGGTTTTGGAATATGCTCATGGCGAAACGATGAAATCTTTCTTGGAGCAAGATAATAAAATTTTTACACTGGCAGAGCAACTGGTGATAGCGACAAAAGTAGCAAGGGCAGTTCATAAGCTCAATTCCTTGGGAATCATTCATAGGGATATTAAGCCTGACAACATCATGATTAACAAAGAAGCGGGCGATGTCAAGCTTTTGGATCTGGGAATAGGAAAAGAAATCCATGATTCTGGGAAACTCACGCAGACTGGTATTGGAGTCGGCTCTTCGGGCTATATGAGTCCAGAACAACTGGAAGGACAGGCTGGCGAAAAAAGCGATATTTTTTGCCTTGGCTTAACTCTGTACCAGTTTTTTACATGGCAAAGAGCTTCTCCCTTTGCAGCACCTTCCTACTTTATTACAGCAATGAAGATCGTTGACTATACGCCACCATCCTTATTTCAGGTGATTAGCCAGAATATAGCTGCTCAAGGCAAACAGCTCAGCGCAAAAGATGCCAGAATATATTCTTCTCTTTCGGATTGCATTGCAAAGGCTATGGCGAAAAAAGTGAAGGAAAGATTGAATGATTGTAATGCTATAGCAGAAAAATGTACAGAACTATATCAAGAATATATGAAAGGAGATATTTCGCCTACAAGAGGTGCTTTAGCAACCCTTACAATCAATGTAGCGGAAATTCTCGAAGGAGAAAAAAAGCAAAGGAAAGAGGGCGAAAAATTCGATATAAAAGAACTCAAGGAAGCTGACTTCGTAGGGAGAGAAGAAATCTTCAGCCAGATAGAAGATACTATGCAGATTGCCAAAAAAGGAATCCCCTATCTTATCCTTCTGAATGGAGAAGAAGGCACAGGCAAAAGCAGGATCATTAAGGAAATAGTAAAAAAATATTCCCAGGATAAAGAAGATGTCCTGTTCTTTTTAGAAAATTGCCAAAGCCAGGATGAACAAAAACCCTTCTTGCGATTTATTTACATTCTTTGGAAAATATACCAGAAAATAGGGAAATTGCCTACAAAAGAATATGTTCCAGGATATAACAGCCTTTTATCTCCTGACTTTATTGAGTTTAGCTTTTCTGGATTAAACGAAAAAAGCCTTACTGATATTTTTCTGCAATTCGAAACTACAGCAGAAAGCACTTTTGCCTGCGTCACCTCTTATTTACGTTCGCATTCAAGGCATCGTTTCTTATGCCTTATTTTCGAAGACATTGATATGATGGACAGACGCTGCACCGATTGTTTTTACTATTTGATGAATAGCATAAAGCAAGGAGATAGGATACTCATACTGGCGACATACCGAGGAGATAAGGTTTCTGGAGAAAACAATATCCAAAGAATATTGCCACACCTACGTTCTGGCAAAAATTTTCAGGAACATAAAATTACCAGCTTGCTGAAGCGAGATATCAGTGCATTTCTTCGTTCCATGCTAGGCTCACTCCAGATGGACGCGAATGAAATTGCCTCTGTTTATCAGATTACACAAGGAAAGCCTTACTTACTCATAGATTTCATTAGAGGACTTTGCCAGGAAGGCAAAATTGTCTGGGCCAATGATTCCTGGAATCTGGAGTTAGGCGATGATATCCTGACACGGCCTCCCAAGGCATTAGAAGAACAGCTTGTCAAGAATTTTTCTGGTTTAGGGAAATACCATAAAATTATCTTGCAATGGCTTGGACTGAGTGGTTTCCCCCTAAGCTATGAAAATTTTGTTGAGCTTACGGGGTTCAAAGAATCCCAAATCCCTTATATCATAGGAGATTTGCTCAAAGCTCGGTATATTTTTGAGCAAGAAATCCAAAAAGAAAAAGTCTATGCTATTTCCAGCAGCAAAATCGCTTTAGGGGTATTGGATGGCATACAAAGCAATGAACAAAAGAAGCTTCATCTGCAACTCGCCAGGCTTTTAGAAAAGAAAACAGAAAAAGAAATGCAGATAAAAGCATCCGACCACTACTATCTGGGAGAAGATTCAGCAAAAGCACTAGCCATGTCCCTAAAAGTAGCAAGAATTTTTATGCAGGAAAAAGAAATTAGCCGTGCTTTCCGCTATTACCAAAGGACACTGAGTATTGCCCGCGAAATCAAAGACAAATCGCTTTGCGCCATTTTAGTAGAATTTGCTGCTCATCTTTATCGGTTGGGCGATTATAAAAATGCTTTGACATACTTTGATGAAGCCACTTTGCCTGCCATGAAAATGGGGAAAGACGAAGAAGTAAAAAAAGGCAAAGCCTTATGTCTTTATGGTATGAGAAAATATGAACAAGCATTGCAGGAAGTTCGCAACTACATGAGTTTGTACCGCAACCAGGAAGATCCAGAAATCTTTGTGACTATGGCTGAAATTGAAATCTATCGCTACAATATGAAAAAAGCGCAAGAATACGCATCTAAGGCCAAAGCCGCTTGCAAGCAAAATCCTCCTCCTCTTTTGCTGCCCATCATAAAGAAAGTCGATGGATGGCTATCTTTTTATCAGGGCGATTGGAAGCGTTCTTTAGATTCTTTTTGTGAAGCAGAAAAGCTCAGTGGAGAGTTGCCAAGCGAGCAAAATGCTATGGAAATCCTTTTAGGTAAATCCTGCCTTCTTGCCAATGAAAAAGGCCCTGGCGTAGCTTTAGAAAGCATCCAGGATGTCCTGAACTTTGCCTATAGCGCAGAAGATACCTATTTGCAGTTTTTAGCAAACTACCATGCAGGAAATTTCGCGCTGGATTTAGGCGATATAGATACATCAGAACGCTATTCTCAGCAACTGAAAGCAATATTTTCGGAAAAAGGCATGGGACGGCATTTAGGATATGCTGCGCTTGGGCTTGGACAATGTTCTTATGCCAGAAGAGAAGAAGCAGAAGCAACAGAAAAACTAGGTCAGCAAGCCTTGCAAATCGCACAAGACTGCGGCGACCAATTTCTTTCAGCAGAAAGCTATCACCTTTTAGCGAAAGTTTACAGACGATTCAAGCAGATACAGAAAGCCATTACCTATCTTGACTATAGCCGCAATATGTTTCACTCCCTGGACATGAAATGGAAAGCCAACCGCCTGGCAAGCACATACGCTCGCTTCCTTACTCTAGGCAAAAAGCCCAAAGAAGCATTGCAGGCACTCATAGATGCAGGAAAAATAGCAACAGAAATGGGAGATAAATACCACATTCCTGATAACTATTTCGAACGAGGCTTTACTCTGGCTCGCAATAAAAAATTTGAAGATGCCGTGAAATGGTTTACAAAAGCAGAAGATCTATACAAAGAATTAGGACGAGAATCCTGCGTTGCAGAATCTATAGAAAATAGAAAAAAATGCAGCGAAATGACAGGAAAAGCGATTCAAGAAGATTAAAAAGCATGAAAATGCATTTTTAGTCGCAATGAATCGACCGTGCATGTAAGACTTCTTTCAGGAATTAAAAAAATAGGCATCCAGTTTTTACTTGTGCTAAGATTATAATAGGAATTAAAAAACCATGGATTCATTTACGAATACAAAATCCATTATTCAGGCTGCCTTTGGAGACAAGATTGAGCTACTTCCTAATATAAGCGAAATATTTGAATTAGAATTAGCATATTTAGAATATAATTGCTTGCATCAAGAACAATTATTAGAAAGAACTGCTTATATCAAATCTATCGATAAGAAGCTATCTAAACACTATCTATTGTATTCAAATACTTGTAAACCTCTTGTTGAAGGCAGATCTGCGTTGGCTCAAGCATATTTTGAGGAAGGACAATTTTCTACTGGTTATGCAACCCATGGATTATTCCCCTATCGTGGCAAATTCCACCCACAGTTAATAAAAGGGTTAATCAATATTTTGGGGATTAAAAGAGAAAATATTATTTTAGATCCAATGGCTGGAAGTGGAACGACAAATATAGAAGCAGCTTTAATGGGAATTAACTCTTATGCAATTGATGTAAGTCCTTTTTGTCAATTCATGATAAAGACAAAATATGAAGCATTGGCTATCGATCTTAATTTATTAAAAAAAGTGCCTTTGGATACACAAAAGTTTTTTGCTTATTTTAGCCAAGGGAATACAATACAAAGAATAAAAAAAATTTGTGACAATGATAAAGTTAAGATATATAATTTAACATTTTTGGCTTATTTAGATGCGCTAGGATATTCTAAACGTGTTACAAGATCAAATCATGAAAATCTCTTTGAAAAAGTATTGCCAAGATATATAGAAACTGTAAAGTCGTTTCTCGAAAATCCGTATTTTAAACAAAATGAGCTAGGAAAATTACAAATATTAGAAAACTCGGATGCATTAGAGATAAGATTAGAGAATGATTCTATCGATTGTGTTATAACTTCACCCCCTTATTCCTTTGCTATTGATTATATTGAAAACGATAAAGAACAACTGGAATTTTTAGGCTATAATATAGACGAGATCAAAAGCAGATTAATTGGCCTGAAAGGTAAAACAAAAAATCAAAAATTAGAAAATTATTTTGCTGATATGGATAGATTCTGCTCTGAAATATCAAGGGTTTTGAAAAAAAATAAATATTTTGTCATAATCATTGGATCAAATACGAACCAAACAGGAGGCATTAGGCTAGAAGAAAATATAATTGGCTCGGCAAAGAGATATAATATGATATTAGTAAAGAGTATTCTTAAACCTATTAAGGGCTTAAGAAACACAATGAAAGAAGAATATATCTTAATATTTCAAAAAAAATGAAAATATTTATATTTTTATAAAAATAGGAGAGTATATGGCAAAAAGTGTCGATGAAAAATTTTCAACAGTAATTCAAAAAAACACTTTTTATTTTAGCAATGCTTCTTTTGAAGAAAAATATGAAGGTTATATTAATTCTTTAAAAGAAACACTATTGATTGTAAAAAATAGAATCGAAACTGAAGGATTAAAAAAAGAGATTTTTGAATGGCTTCTGGCAGATAAATCAAATGGCTTAAGGGCATTATTGGCTTTAACAGGTTTTTCTAATGAATATCTTAAGCGATTAACAACAATTATTAGAATCAAAAATGATCAAGAACTTATTAAACTTGTATATAAAAATAAATGGTGCAAGGATGAAGATACTGATAATATTCACGAATGGACAGACACTGAAATTTCCAATCTCATTCAAAAAAATGAATATTTTAGAAAAGGCTTAGTAAATTTATTCTTTGAAGGTGCATCTATACCATTTCTAGTGGAAACAATTCCACTATTTGAGCTTAAAAAATTAAGTATTTCTAAATTAAAATTTGAAATTCCAGAGATGCTTGATACTCTTATACGTTATAAAGAGAAAGGAAGCTATGCAGGACAAAAAGAAAAAAATCCTGAAACTGTTATTTCTAAAATATTAAAAAAATTAAGCATTACTTCTGAAAGTGGCGATTTAAAAGAACTTATATCAAATGCTTATGATAGTAAAAGGACAATGGATTTTATTATTCCCAACAAAAAAAATCCAATCATTATTATAGAAAGCTCTTTTCTATCTACAACTTCTTCAGGGCAAGGCGACAAATCCAAAACCGAAATATCTATTGATGCTTTAATTAAAGAACATTATCCAAAAGCTAGATTTATAGGCTTTGTAGATGGAATAGGGTGGTATGTTCGAAAAAGCGACCTTAGACGAATGGTTACGGCTTACGAAGATGTGTTCACCTTTCATAAAGATGAATTAGAAAGATTTGAAAACTTATTAGTTGAAACTTTTAAAAAATGATAAAAGAATATATTGATACAATACTACAAGGCGATTGTTTAGATCTTTTAAAAAAAATTCCTGATAATTCTGTCGATATGACATTTGCCGATCCACCTTTCAATTTAAAAAAAAAATATACAAGCTGCTCAGACAGTCTTGTGTTTGAAGATTACATAGCTTGGTGTGAAAAATGGATTTCAGAAATGGTGAGAGTCACCAAGCCAACAGGTTCAATATTTGTGCATAATATTCCTAAATGGTTAACATATTATGCTGCATACCTCAATAAATTAGCAAATTTTAGACATTGGATCTCATGGGAAGCACCCACTGCACCTATGGGAAAATCTTTACAGCCAGCACATTACGGCATTTTATTTTATGTTAAAGAGCAGAAAAATGCAAAAATTTATGAACTAAGACATCCTCATAAACGCGATAGGAAGCAAGGTTTTTTATGGAAAGATTATGGCGGGAAAAAAGATATGCTGCATCCTTTTGGCCCTTTAGTATCAGATGTTTGGACAGATATTCATAGAATAAAACATCACCAAAAAAGAGATCTTCATCCTTGCCAATTGCCAGTGCATTTGATTGATAGATTGATTCTCATGACAACAGATGAAAATGATATTATACTTGATCCTTTTTCCGGAACAGGCACGACTTCAATTTCAGCAAAGCGCCTTGGGCGCAAGTATATTGCCTTTGATTTAGATTCTAAATATGTTGAAATTTCGAAAGAAAAGTTAAAAAATACAAAGCCAAATTATAAAATTGCTAATATTTGGGTTAGTTTCTATTTAAAAGAAATTGTAACAATAAGAAACAAGGATTGGATTGACCTTGAAAAACATTTCATTATCCCAAGTCCAATACGTTCTATTGATTATGAGAAAATAAAGTTGATGGATAGTGTATTAATACCAGATTAGTCATAAAAAACTGGCCGTGTTTGCAAATATGTAAAATTATTTTTTCTTGTTTGCCATAGCATTTGTGAGAAGAAAAGGCAAGAAGTATTGCTCCAGGTCTTCTTTTGTTAGCTCTGTGTTTTCCAGGATAAAATTTTTGGTTTCCTCCAGAGAAAAAGGAGTTTTTGGGTTTAATCCTTCATACAGAGATTTAATTTTGTTATAGCCTAGCTTTGGGATAAGGCAATTGAGTAAAGCCAAAGAGGATGCAAGATTCTTTTCTATATTTTGATACTGGACTTCCATTTTTTGGAAAAAATTTCCTACAAAGCAGGGAATCGAATGTTTAAAACTTTGATGGATTTCATGCAGAGATTCTACAACAAAAGGAAGAAAGGCATTGAGCTGTAGTTGTCCATTTTGAGAATAAAGCTGGATTTTATAGGCTTCTCCTTGCACAAAAATGGAAATCCCACGCACATATTCCAGAACAACAGGATTGGTCTTGGCTGCCATAATAGAAGAACCGTACTGTAAGGAAGGATGCGCTATCTCTCCTATCATAGAAGATGTATAAAGCAGCAAATCTCCGCTTATTTTAAAAAGATTTTGCGCAACCAAAGAATATCCGCTGGCAAGTTCGGCTATTTTATCCTGATTGGATATTTCATCAGGCAAATTCTGGCTTCTTGTTAAAGGGAGTTTTGTGATTTCTCGGAGTTTTTTCTCTGCAAAGAATATATATTCTCTGGGCGCAAAAAAGCATGTTCCCAAAGCTGTCCCCCCCAAAGCAATAGTGCGTATTCTTTCTTTGAGTTTATTGATCCGCCATCTGTCTCTTGCAATCGCGCCTGCCCAGGCACCAAAAACCTGTCCTAGCGTAATAGGCAGAGCATTTTGCATCTCCGTACGCCCAATCATCAAGACTTCCCCATATTCATTTTCTTTTTGGATGAGAACTTCTTGCAATCGAATGACTTCTTGCTCTATATCACAAAGATGCCTGTATGCCATGATTGTCAAAGCAGTAGGGAAGGTATCATTCGTAGATTGGTATAGGTTAATATCTTCTATAGGACTGAGATGGACAGGATTGCCATGCCGAATCGTATAAAGTTTAGATGCTAAATGCGCAATGACTTCGTTAAAATTCATATTGATGCTTGTGCCTGCGCCACCTTGTCTTAAAGAAAGAGGGAATTGGTTGTCCATTTCTCCGCGAATCACCATGTTGCAGGCATCCACAATACACAAAAAAACATCTTCTGGAAATTTTTTTGTGCATTCCTGGATCGACTCTAGCGCAGCTTTTTTGACTTCTCCGTATGCCTGGATGAAATCTCTGGGGATTTTTCCTTTCCCAAAATTTTCCAATGCTTTTTGGGTTTCCTGACCATACAATACTTCATTTTCCACAGATCATGCCTTATATAATATAGCCTTCTATCCTTATTTTGCCTGGTTTTATGGGCTTTTTTAGCATTTGCATAACGCCTAATCTAAATTTTTATTTTGGGGGAAAATTTTTACAAAAATTTTCCCCCAAACCACCTTTAAAAACTTTTATATATTTTAGCTGCAAAGGCTTTTGGAAAATTACATGACTTCTAATTCCATAGGTGTAGCCTCAGCAGAGAGCAAATTAGAATCCTCTTCTGTTTTGCTCACAATGGCTTTTGCGCTAAGCTGCCATTTAATGCAGATGAATTTGTCATTGCGGGATGGCTCTTTATGGATGGGAATTCTCAGAGAAAAAGTATGCTTGTTTTCTGTTTCTTGCGAGATTTCTTTGTCTATGTTATAGCGATAGAAATAGCGGGAACGTGATGTCACTCTATCCATGGGGGCGCGTTTGTCTGTTCTTTCATTGATCAGTTCAAAAAACATATAGCGAAACCAGACTTTTTCTTGCAATCTCATGGTAATCTGGAGCTGGGAAGATTTTCCAATGGTTGGTTTTTCCTCAGACAAAGAAACTTCCACTTCTAAGTTTTTCATGGGTTTTGCTTTAGGATGCCCGAACATATATATTTTCCTAAATAAAGAAGGTTTTTGATGGAAAAATTTTCTAATATCTTGGAAAAAAAATAGTTGGGTAATAGGATAATTATTTTTTTCCAAGTAATGATGAGAATTAAATAACTTCCCCATTTTTAATTGAATACAAGACAGCTTGTTATGTAAATTTTACTTCTGTGTATCCCTAAATTAAAGGGAAATCACA
>JABWCH010000140.1 GCA_013359215.1 Candidatus Brocadiia bacterium
AATTTCTTCCTCAATTGCAAGCCATAAATGCGTTTTTTTTTCTTGTTGTGCGAAAATGCTTTACATCATTTCGAAGCTAAACGTGTAAGAAGTCAGTATTAATATCACTCATTCACCAAAGACAGAACGTTATTATTGATCTTTTTTGCTGCATCTAATAGGGCTTGCTGTACTGCTTTCATGCTTTTGAGCCCAAGCTCCATACTCGGATTGCAGGCATCTGTTTCTATGTAGGAATACATAGGTAGAGGAGGTGGGGCGACAGCATATTGGATTTGTTCCATAAACGTTCTGATAATAGGGTCTACATGTATATTGGGATACTTGGGATGCTTTTCTTTTCCCATGAGAATATCGGCGGCTCTTCGATTCACAGGAACCTGTTTGAGAGCATCGCACCATTCTACCTGGGTTTCCCAGGATGCCATATAGTTGATAAAATCGTAGGCTATTTCTTTATAGGGGCTTTCTTCAAAAACGATCATACTGTTCCCGCCTACATTGGTAGCAGACTCAGGCACTTCGCCTAGCCCTAAGCGATTTGCTTCCTCTTGGGATACCTTCGGGATCAAAGCTACATCGAAGTCCAGTTTCTTATCCTGAAATTTTTGTACGTTCCAAGGCCCCATAAGAATCATAGCGTACTTTTCATTCAAAAAACCCACATCAGGCCCAATTGCTCCTGATTTCCAGGCACCTGCTTCTATTTTATGTTTAGCGTACAAATCCACTTTGAATTGAAAGGCAGCAGTAGTTCTTGCATCGCCCAATGTGCATATTTTTTTTCCACTTTCGTCTATTTTAACGAATTGAGCATTATAGCCTCCGAAATAAGGCATAGTCCACCAGAGGGAATTGTTCATGGCAAATCCATAGTATTGATCGCTTCCTTCCTGGTATGTTAAAATTCTGGCATAGGATATCAGTTCATCCCATGTGCGAGGTGCTCTTTCAGGATCAAGACCTGCTGCTCTCAGTTCCCTGCTCCTGGCACGGAACATCTTTTTATTCCAGAAAAGTGCCAGGCAAGAAGCCTGCTCTGGAAGCCCATAAAGGTGTTTTTCGAACTTTCCTTCTTTGTTTTTGATTTCTACGATATTCGCCTTAAAAGGCCCAGGCATATATTCCTTGCCTTTTTCTTCTATAGACGTTAAATCAAAATTTTTCAAAAGATCCAGCTTTACAGCTACCTGATGATATGCCAGTTCCAGAACCTTCTGCACATCCACTCTGGCAATATCAGGAGTTTTCTTGCTCAAACAAGACATCTTGATGTTCGTAACCAAATCATCAAAAGGCACTTGTTTTGCTAAAATTTTTACTTTTTTATTATGTTTTTTTTCATATTCTTGAGAAAATTTCAAAGCAAGTTCCTCAAATTTGGCATTCTCAGAGCCTTTATAGGTAAGCCAGGCAGTAAGAACAATCTCATTCGAAGATTCGCTTGTTTGATTGCCACAGCTCAAAAGAAATAGCAGGCAAAAGAGTACAGATAGTATTTTTAAATTTTCCATTTTTTTCCTTTAAAGAGAATATACCGCAGTATTAAGTACTGCGGTGATTTTTTTATTCTTTTACTGATCCACTTGTCATTCCTTCGATGAAGACTCGTTGTGCAAGCAGGAAGAGAATGGCAATGGGAAGAATGGAGAAGCAGGCACCTGCCATCATCATTTCCCAATCCTGACCATACTGGCCTCGGAATAAGGCAAGACCTACGGGCAAGGTGCGGTAGACAGAATCAGGGGTATTGACAATGAGCTGCCAGAGGAAATTACCCCATTGGCCTACGAAGGTGAGCAGGAATAGCGTAACCATGATGGGTAAGGAAAGCGGGATGATGATAATCTTGAATATCTGAAGTTCGCTTGCTCCATCAATGGTCGCTGCTTCAAACAGGGAATCGGGAATGGTGCTGATGTATTGGCGTAAGAGGAAAAGCCCGAAAATATTAGCAAGATGAGGTACAATCATTCCCTGATAGGTATTGATCCAATTGAATTTATTCACGATGGCGAATTGGGGTACCATGAAAATCATGCCTGGGATCATCATGGTGCTAAGAAGGATGGCAAAGAGCTGCTTTTTCATGAAGAATTCTTTTTTGGCAAAGGCATATCCTGCCATTGTGCATAGAAAAACTGTTGCCAGGGCTGTTCCTGCTGCAACAATCAGAGAGTTGAGGAAGAAAGTGCTAAAAGGAAACTCTGGGTTGTTCAGGACTTTGGTAAAATTGCTGAAGGTATAGATCTTTTTCATCCCTTCCCAAAAGGTCTGAGGCTCCAGAATAGAGTATTGAGGCTGTTCTTCCTGCACAAGGACACGACCATGAAAATAGCCGTCTTTGTCTTTTTCCAGGGGATAAGCCTGCTTGTTGACTTTAGCTTGCAAGACGTTGGACTGGGGTCTATAGATTTTGAAAATCAGTTCCTTTCCAACGAGTTCTGTTGCATCGCTTAAAATTTTATTGCTGCAACGCCCTGGTTTGAGTTCTATTACGGAATTGCAATCGCCTCCGTCTTTGGGTGGATTGCCCTGATCAGGTGTCCATTTGCTTCCATTGATGACGAATTTATATTCATAGCGTCCTGGGGCTATAGGAAGCGTTATGGTCCATACCATTCCCTCTTTGACAAGAGAATTGGCGTTGGGATTCCATCCATTCATCTCTCCTGCTAAATTGACTTTAGTGGCAGCAGGCATGGAGGGATGAAGCCGAGGATCATATTCAAAAGTGGCAAGGGACTTGCCTTCTTGTACGGACATAATCGTTTTCGCTTCGCTTTCTACAAAAGCATCAGGAAAGAAACGAAACTCCAATGCTTGCCCGCTTTGTTTGCAGGCAGTCAGTATCATCCAGAAGAGAGGCAAAAGTACAATGACAGCCCCTCCTGTGAGGAGAGTATACAAAACAAAACGCATTGCTATGGTTTTTAGTTTAGGATTCATACTATATTTCCTATCTCATTTATTTATCGCTTTTTAGCAATTTCATATTGATGAGAGAAATCAAAAGAGCGATACCTAGAAGAACAAAAGAGAACGCTGCTGCCTTTCCATAGTAGCCTTCGGAAAAATTCCAATAGAGATGGTAGCCAGCCAGGTTAGCGGATTTGAGCGTATGTCCTAAGACCTGAACCGTTGAGCCACCTGTATTCGTAGTCATGGCATAGATTTCCGTAAAAGCTGTCAGACAGGCAATTGTGCCCGTAATCACCATAAACAGAATAATGGGTTTTACCAGAGGGATCGTGATATAGCGGAGTTTATGCCACCAGTTTGCGCCATCAATATCAGCAGCTTCATATACCGATGTAGGGATGTTTTGTATGGCTGTTATGAACAGAATCATTCCAAACCCTGCTCCCTTCAAAACCATAGCAAGGGCTATTGCAGGTAAGCAGAGATAGGGGTTTCCTAAAATTCCGTCTTTAAAAACAATACCGCTTTCCCCTCCTAAACCTATCTTTTTGAGCAGTTGTTTAGAAAAATGGCGAGAAGCAAGGAAAGCATGATCCCTGTAGGAATCGTTAAAAAGCCGTAACAGAATGTCAGGCATATAGACCACCAGAACTCCACATCTGTCAATATGTTGATATAGTGGCCCATACCAATGTATTTCATGCTGTCAAAAGGGGCATACCAGCTTGTATAGATCGTTGTTTTATGAAGGCTCAGCCACATAGAATAGATCACAGGATAGGCAAGAAAAATCAAAAAGACAGCGAGAAAAGGGGCAAGAAAGCCGTAGGAAATAAAATTTTCTTTAACACGCTTGGAAAGCATGGGAAAATCCTTTCTTTTTGCTTGCCTTAAGCAAGTCGTTTGCTTCCATCTTTAGAGAAGATGTGTACTTTGTCAATATCAAAAACCATAGCAGCTTTTTCACCTTCCTGAACTTCCGTCATTCCATCGCATCTTGCAACCCAGGTGCGGTCTGCATTTTTGGACATGGTGAAATAAATGTAGCTTTCTGTACCCATAGGCTCGATCACTTCTACTTCACGAAGGACAGAGGTTTTATTCTTGTCTGCTTTTTTAGGATGGATATTCTGAGGACGAACTCCAGCAAGCACTTCTTCTCCTGCATGATTCTCCAGGGCTTTGGCTTTTTCTCCTGAAAGGGCGATGACAAAATCTTCTCCCTGCAAGCTTACCTGGCCTTGTGCTACAACGATTTTGGCGGGAATCTGGTTCATGGAAGGACTTCCGATGAAAGCACCTACAAATGCATTGAGTGGTTTTTCATAGAGTTCCAGAGGACTGCCGATTTGCTGGATGAAGCCGTCTTTCATAACTACTATGCGGTCGGCAAGAGTCATTGCTTCCACCTGGTCATGGGTGACATAGACGATGGTTGTGCCAAGAAGCTTGTGGAGCTTTGCGATTTCCACGCGCATTTGTACGCGCAATTTGGCATCCAGATTGGAAAGCGGCTCATCGAAAAGGAATACTTTGGGGCTTCGCACAATGGCCCTTCCCATAGCGACACGCTGCCTCTGCCCGCCAGAGAGTTGTTTGGGTTTGCGCTCTAACAGTGCATTGAGTCCCAGAATCTCGCTTGCTTGCAAAACTTTTTTCTCGATTTCTTCCCGTCCAACACCTCGTAGCTTGAGACTAAAAGCCATATTTTCCTTGACGCTCATGTGCGGATAGAGTGCGTAGTTCTGGAATACCATGGCGATATCTCTGTCTTTAGGAGCAACATCGTTGATTTTTGTGCCGTCAATGAACAAGTCGCCGCTAGAAATTTTTTCCAGACCAGCGATCATTCTCAATGTAGTGGACTTTCCACATCCGCTAGGGCCAACCAGTATTAAAAATTCTTTGTCTCTGATTTCCAGGTTGAAATCCTGGATAACCATCGTTTTGTTTTCATAGATTTTAGAAACTTTTTTAAAAATAACGCCTGCCATTTTTTTCCTTTCTTTACAATATGTAGTTGTCAAAGATCGAATCATCTAGTAAATAATAAATAAACTAATAAAATAAAAAAAATTAAATCTTTTATAGAAAAACACCATTTGCATTTTTTTTTGCCGCAACTATACGGATTGAAAAAAAAATTTAGAGTTTTTTTTTGCATTATTGCAAAAAATTTTGATTGATTTATAATGATCTGCTGAAAGAATAAAAAAATATATACTTAAATGCAATATAATTTACTTTTTGTAAATTATCAAGAAAAATAATACTTATTTATGATTATAATTTATTTTTTGTAAATTATCAAGAGAAATATATAAATTACAAGAATTTTAATATACAATCCTAACTAAAATAAAACTATGGAGATACAATAAAGGATGGCTAAAAGGATGGCTAAATTGAAAACGGAATTTTTTATTTCTGAAAAAAAAGTGGAAAATTCAGAAAAAATATTACAAAATAAAAATGATGTTCACTTAGGAAAAGTTTTTGCAAAAGCCTTAAAGAGAAAAGACTGGACACAGAAACAATTAGCTGATGCTATGGGTGTTTCTCCTGCTACTGTTTCCGAGTGGATAAATGATAGAAAGATAAATAAATGGAAAACTTTTTTGTTGATTATAGAAAAATTGGATATTGTTTCAGACCTGTTTCCAAATTACAGAAAAGTAGATCATCTTTTTGATTTAATAGTAACGTCGAAAAGAATTCAATCCATTAGATTGATGTTAGCTATGGAAATAAAAAAGTTTGCAGAACAATTAGGAATAAACGAGACAAGAATTAAAGAAATTGAAGAATTTGGAGTAAAAGGCGAGGGTGCTGGTCCGAGCTATTTAGACCTTGAAAAAATACAGGATACATTTGGAATCAAGCCTTCTGATTTTTTATTGTCGAATGAAGAATTCATTCAATGCCTTGCCAGATGTATTTCTAAGATGCCTGAAAATGAAGAATGAATAATGATTTTAGGAGTCAAAAGATGGCTTTAAAGACAACTTTGATTCTCAGCAACGAAATCAAAAAGAATGCGATCACACTTCAAAAAATTTCTCAGGAAGGAATAATAGAGATAGCCCTTTTTGTTGCCCAAAACCCATGGAGCGAAATTAGGAAGCTAAAGTAATGCAAAGATACAAGATGTTCTGGATTGCAGCGTTTAACAAAAATATTGCCAGGAATGAATAATGCACTAAAAAGACCACTGCCAAAAGAGTATGAAGAAGCTTATATTGTTGAAGACATAAAAAGTACATTCCAGACATTGGATATTGGAATGGGTTTATTGAATCATAGTCCAAATGGAGAAGGCAATAAAAATTTGGCAAGGCTATTGCAAATTTTTAGGATTTACCAGATGGAGAAAGGAATCATATATTTTATGTCTATGAATCCCAAAGAATTTTTTATTCCCTTTTTAAATCATTTTGGCTTTAAATCACCCAAAGAACAGTATGAACTTTTTTTGGAAACTTTAGATATATTGGCAAAGAAGGGTATATCTCCAGAGAGGTTAGAAATTCTTTTTACAAGCCTTATTTTTCAAGGAGTCGGAGGTTCCAAAAAATATAAAGAACATAGAAAAACTCTAACAGATGATGTTTTTAGAGAGCCAAATAAAAAAATTGTAAAAATTTTAGAGGGTAGTTTTTTTACAGGGCATGAGATATATTCTTTGCTTTGCAAAGAAGAATATCATCCGCTTGGAATTGAGTACTATCGCAACATGGAAAACCTTGAATTAAAACAAGCATCTCAAATAAAATTTTTGCAGCAATCTTCTCTTTTAGAAAGTGAACTTGGGGTGTATAGGGAGGAAAAATTGATTTTGCTATGAATAAATTAAAGTAATTTGAGAATGTTGGAATTGATGCTGAGAAACAAACAGTAATTAATCTTGAGGATACAGATGGAATACAATTAACTGTTAGAGACAAGATGAATAACAATATTTTTACTTGGTTTGTTTAATGTCCAAGGCCCAACGATAATTGGTCTGATTTCTTTCTCTCTACATAAACATTTTATTTTTCGCCTTACTAATTTATTGAATTTTTATCATCCAGGAAATGAATGTCTGAGAATACTATATCAGCTTTATAATTGTCAATTGAAACTGGTATCATTTTTGACCGTATCAATATGAAAAATCTAGCCCATCTATAAGGATTATCCATGGATCAGGAAACACAAGCTGTCATCAAATTTTGCCTTGCTAAAGGCTATTTGACACAATCTACTTTACATGCTTTGCTTACCAGGTACCAGGAGCTGCAAAAACAAGGGGAGTGCAATTTTTTTGCACTACTTGCTCAATCTTTGCGATGGACACAAGAGCAATTGCAAGCTGTGATTAAAGCTTCTTTGGCCGCCGATAGCACAGGGCAGTGCCAGGCTACAGCAAACCAGACGACTCAAGTTCATCAGCAGTCCGTAGCGGATATTAGCAAGGAAGATTACTTGTTTGCGCGTGAGATTGTTTTCCGAGGCATGCTCAATATCGAAGTTGTCAATCACCAGCTTGCCGAAAAATACTCCACAGAGGAAGGGAAAGCAATGTCCCTTTCACAATATTTACTTCGCAAACGCCTGATCGATATGGATGATTTTATCAAGATTCGCAAGGATCTAAGCTCTAATGAATCACTCGATAGCCCCCTTCCTGGAATCGAGCTAAAAATCATATATTCCAAAGGGTTGCCACAGCTACAACAAACCAAAAATTTACAAAAGATCGCCAAATATGAGATAATACGGGAAATTGGCAGGGGCGGTATGGGAATCGTGTATGCTGTGCAGGATAAAGAACTAGATCGGATAGTCGCTCTAAAGACATTGTTCCACAGCGAAAGTGAGGTGAATATCGAACGGTTTCAGCGAGAGGCACGTCTGGCTGCTTCGCTGCGACATCCTAATATCATCACAGTCTATGATACGGGAGTATGGCAAAATATCCATTATTTCACCATGGATTATGTGGATGGTATCGCTATTAGCGACTATGTCCAGAACATCAAGCCAAACATAGAAGAAATCGTCACGATGATGCGCGATATCGCCAGTGCTTTGTCTCTGGCACATTCTAAAAATGTCATACATCGCGATTTAAAGCCAGGTAATATTCTTGTAGATACACATGGTGTAGCTCATCTTGGAGACTTTGGGTTGGCTCGCGAACTCAAAGGAGAAAAGCAATTGACGCTGAGCGGTGCAATCATCGGCACTCCCGCTTACATGCCTCCAGAGCAAGCCATTGGTAACTTGAAAGCAGTAGATAAGCGAAGTGATATATATTCTTTTGGAGCAGTTCTTTATGAATTGTTAGTAGGTCGGCCTCCTTTGACAGGAGCCACGCTTGCGCAAAGCATCGCAGCGATTACAGAGCAAGATCCCATAGCACCACGCAAATTAGTCAAAGGGCTTGATATAGAACTGGAAACCATTTGCCTGAAATGTCTCGAAAAAAATCCCCAGAGACGCTATCCCAATGGCAAGGCTCTGCTAGCAGATCTGGATCGCTACCTGAAAGGCGAAGTCATCCAGGCCCGACCCGCGAGTTTCCTGTATAAAACCTCTAAGCTATTTTCACGCAATAAAATGGTAGCATCATTAAGCGCGTTGTGTCTGTCAATCATAATGGTTATTATTTATTTGCTTGTATTATCGCCTGGTACAGTCACTTTGCTCTTACCAGATAAAAATATCAAGATACTGATTGATGATCATCACGTGGCAACGGGAAGATTGAATCGCCATAGAATTTCACGAGGCTATCATAGAGTGAAGCTGCTAAGTGATAGCTATTCTCCAGACGAATTTTTGGTGCATATTTCCCCTGGCGAAGAGATCAAACTGGAAAAGCAACTTTTGCCTTTACAAGGAAAAATCAGCATTTCTGCTAACTCGACAGAGATTCGTGCCCATTTTACCCACCTTAAAAGCAACAAAAAATACGATGCCATTGTCCCCATTCACCAGTTGCCCCTAAATATAGGGGAATACCAAATCGAATTCAGAAAAGACAACCACTTTATGACCAAAAGCCATATAACGATTGTCAAAGAGATGCAGCATGAACTCAGGGTGGAAATGGAACCTATGCTGATCTGGCGGCGTGAGGTAGGCGATGATGCACATCTAAACAGTATGCACATTGCCGATATAGATCGTAGTGGACAGTCGGAGATCGTTGTTACAAATAATTCAGGCTCGATTTCATGCTATACCCTGGAAAATCATAAATTGACCTGGCGATTAGAAAATCAATTGCCCTATGACTATACTCCAGTCGAATTATATGATATAAACCGTGATGGCTATTTGGATTTCATCATTGCCAACTATCACCATTTTTTCATAATAGATGGCAAAACCAGAGAAGAAATTTTCAATATGCCAAATTTTTGGGGATGGGGCTATGAACTGGCTGATGTCAATGGCGATGGCTATGATGACCTGGTTTTACTACGTTGTTATACTTCATCCGCATGCTATGATTTAAGAAACAACCAGAAAGTTTTGTGGAGCAATGGCTTCTTTCGTGCAGGCATAGGAGGAAAACTGCGTTTAGGTCAGCAACTTATTGTCAGCGACAAGGGCAGGCTGTTGTTGCTTGATCTGGCGACAGGAAGACTCAGCACATTTGTAACTTTTGGTGGCAATGTAATCCCATCTAGCCTAAAAATCGCCGATAATAAAAAGGGACAAAGGCTGTTGATCGTTTATAGTGATGATAAAGGCGTTATGGGAATCCGCATGGATAACGCTCAAATAGTCTGGCAATTTGAACAACATCCATTCTACGATGCACTTTTGACCATCCATGATATTGATGGCAACGGCACAATAGAAGCATTGATCCATCTCGATGCTTTGTACTGCCTGGATGCCATGACTGGCAAACTCCAATGGAAATGTGAAACTTCAAACAAGATCACGGGGCTGACTATCCATCTTGCGGATTTAGATCGAGACGGAGTTCTGGAAATATTTTCTTATTCCAATGATGGCTATCTTTACAGGATAAATCTATCAGGACAAATCCTCGGCAAATACAAGAGTGATATGATTTCTTCTTTGATACCGATGGATGTAGATGGAGATGGAGACAAAGAAATTTTACTACTGACAGCCAATGGATACATAGATTGTGTTAGCTTTACCCAAAGAAGAGATATAAAGAAATTTAGCATCGGAAAAACGACCTGGTCTTTAAACAAGCATATCAAAGATATTGATGGAGATGGAGGCAAGGAATTCCTTTTTGTAGACTACGATCAAAAAGTTTCTTGCTGGAATCTAAAAAAATGGCAACTATCCTGGGCAGTGCAAATGCCACAACAAAATTGCAGTCCTTATCCAGTGCAAGCCATCGGCCATCGAAAAGGAGGCGTATTGCTCACAGGAAACTCCAAGATATGGATGCTGGACTCTGCTGGCAAAACCCAATGGCAAAAAGATTTAGCGGTTACGGTTCGTGCTTGTGATGATATTGACAATAGCAATACCCAAACGATAATTGCATCATCCGATAATATCTTTTACGCCATCCATGCAGACGATGGAAAAATCCGATGGCAAAACGATATGGTCAAATGTATTTCCAGCACTCCTGTTATCATAGACCTAGACAACAATGGTCGCAAAGAAATTGTTTGTGCAAGCTCAATCACTTTCCAATCTCCTAATGAATATTATGGCCTGGTTTATTGCCTTGAAGCAACGACAGGGCGTATAATATGGGCAGGGAAGATTCCGTGTCATGCTGAAGGCAGAAGCGAATTAGGATTTGGCGACTGCAATGGAGATGGCATTCTGGACATATTTGTTTGCCAGATAGGCGGCTATATTTCTGCGCTGGATGGACGCAATGGACAGACGATCTGGCAAAGAAGAGTTCGGGGTGGCAATCTCAAAGATTTTCCAATTGTACGCGATTTCGACCGTGATGGTCGCAAAGAAATCGTATTCGTAACGGAAGCGAACGATATATATTGCCTGGACTGTGCTACAGGCGAGACGAGATGGTATAGAACAAACAACCCACCTATAAATACGATTCGCGATATCAGCATGGCAAGAGGGCATATTTCCTTGATAGATCTGGGGCAAGACATGGATGGAGATAATATTGATGATTTGCTCGTTTCGACATGGAAATCGCCTATTTGCTTGCTATCAGGAAAAGAGGGAAACTGGATAAGCGATAGCATCCGATTTGGCAAGATACAATCTGACTTTGTCATTGACGATATAGACCAGGATGGCAAGAAGGATTTATTTTTCATAGATCAAAAATACCAGGGAACATGTATCTTCGATATTGTAAAATTTTGTAGCGTTATGTCGCTTGCCCCGATCCATACAGGATGGAATGCTAGTAGCAGCACTCTCTGGCAGGCACACATCGTAAAGCTTTTCGAACGAGGAAGCTATCAAAGAATGGCCCAAGATTTAAACAAATTCCCCTGGCTGCTTCCCGAACATTTCCTGGCTTTATATCAAGGAATCCACGCTATTACCAGCCAACAGGAAGACCGTGCTTTGCAATTTTTGAAAAAAGCCAGCCAGTTGGCACCAGAGAGTATGGACAGCAAAATACTAGCAGCCTTGATTTTTCTAAACCGTAGCTCGAATGAAACAGCACAAGGTATTTTTGTCAAACTCCTCCAAAATTCTATCCCTCAATTCGACCGAGTCTTGCGTAAATACCAGCGTATTCTGACGAATAAAGGACAAGAGAATCTGTACTCGACTCTCAAAAATGCCGTGCGCATAACCAGGTGTGACCTGAAGCTCGACCAAATCTGGCAATACGAAAATGTATTGAACGAACGGCAGGATAGTCTCTTTTTTCTGGAGCTTACCCTTAAGTATAGTCTGCCAGAAACTCCCAACCATAATCAGCGAATCGAAAGATATTTCAAATCCATGGGAAATGCCCTGCAAAGTTGTTCCAGTAAATACCAGGAACACAATCGTTTTGAAATTTTCGACCATGCCGTGAATATTTTGCCAGACCATCCAGAAATTTTAGCGCATAGAGGGCATAATTATTTCATAACCAATTTTTCCTACGACCTTGCCCAAAAAGACATAGAGCGATCTCTGAGCCTTGAACCAAAGCAGCCAGCCCTGCTGATGGTGAATGCCCAGATTCATTATATATACAAACGCTATAGCCAGGCGATTGCCAGTTGTCAAAAGGCACTGTCCCTCAAACCTGATTCTATCATAGCGCATTTAACGCTGGCTTTTTTGTATGTGGCAAACAAAGAAAACGAGCAGGCAAAAAAAATCCTCAAGCAAGCTGAAACATTAAATCCAGATAATGCTGAACGCTATATGCTAGAATATATAAAATTGATCGCCCATGGAACAATCTTGCAGGCCAGGCAATGGCTAAAGCAACAAATTCTTTTGACCAAACAGGAACAGATCTGGCTGCTCAATGCTTGCTTGCAACTGCAATTGCCTGAATAGATGGATGCTAAGACACAATATCCTTTTTACCCATACCCAGGGCGTTGCCCCAACGCTGTTAAGTTAAGGCTAAGACTATGCTACTTAGAGCCTATCCGAAAAATAATTTTAGGCGAAAATTTTGAGGCACTCGGAGAGCGAGGAGAAAGTGACAAAATTGCCGCAAGTGTAGCCGTAGCT
>JABWCH010000141.1 GCA_013359215.1 Candidatus Brocadiia bacterium
CCTATCATCAGTATGGACAATAAAAAAAGAGAGCATTTGGGCAATTTTTATCGTAATGGACGTGTATACACCCGCGAGGCTATACGTTGCTATGACCACTATCTATATGAATAATTTTTGATGACTTATTTTTGGCCAATTTTTTAAAAAGTTTGATAGAATTTTTAATAGCAGTCAATTTTGTGCCAATTCCGATGGCATATGCTAGAGAAAGTTCTTCTAAGGAGGACAAGTTGCCTACATTGCCATATAGTGCATCTGCACGTACCATTGTAAAAAAGTAACCTAACGAAATTGCTCGTTTGACAGCTTTTTTAAAAAAAGTACCAGTATTTACATGTCCAACTGACTTCTTACACGTTTAGCTACGTGTACGTATTATTTCGAGAATTTATTTTTACATATTCAAGTTTTATCGTATCGTTTTCCCATTTGCCACGATAAATGACATCTTTTCTTTCGTAAGTGCCCTCTCCATCTTTTTTATCGTCTATCCAATATCCTTTATAGCAGCTTCCGTCTTGTTCGAAATATTCCCCATAGCCATGTTTTTTATCCTCTTTCAAGTATCCTCGATAGATGATCCTGCCATTCTTGTCTTTCAAAGTTCTTTCACCATCTATTTTATTATCTTTAGTTTCTCCCTGTATTTGAGAATATAACGATGAGGCTGTACATAACAGATAGAATACAAAAAACAGAAAGAATAGTTTTTTTGTGTTCATCATTGCTAATTCCTAAATATTTTTTTTGATAACCAAAGAAGGCAAAAGCTGCAAGCAGCAGCTTTTGCCTTCTTTGCTTTATATACAAATGTTACAAAGCTAAAGTTACAAGAGGGATGCTTTGAAAAATTCGCGGCGCATTTTGGCTATGTGGGAAATCTTGATGCCTTGGGGGCATACGGCTTCGCATTCGCCGTGGTTAGAGCAGTTGCCAAAGCCTTCTTTGTCCATTTGCTGGGCCATTTCCAGGACGCGCTTTTTCCTGTCGGGTGAACCTTGGGGGAGATGGGCGTATTGGGAAATTTTAGCTCCTGTAAAAAGGGCAGCAGAAGAGTTGGGGCATGCGGCAACGCAAGCACCGCAGCCAATGCAGCTTGATGCATCCAAAGCGAGTTCTGCGGTTTCTTTGGAGATGGGCATGGCATTAGCATCGGGTGCGCCGCCTATGTTGTTGGCAACATAGCCGCCTTTGGAAATGATGCGGTCTAAGGCACTTCGATTGACGACAAGATCTTTGATTATGGGAAAGGCACTGGAGCGGAAAGGCTCGACAGTTATGGTTTCGCCATCTTTGAAATCTCTCATGTATATCTGGCAGGTACAGGTTTTTTGTTTTGAACCATGGGCTAAACCCTGGATCACAAGACCGCAAGTCCCGCAGATTCCTTCTCGACAATCGCTGTCAATGGCAATGGGATCTTCGCCTTTTTTGATAAGATCTTCGTTCAAAAGATCCATCATTTCCAGGAAAGACATATCAGGAGATATATCGTTGACTGTGTAGGCAACCATTTTTCCTGGTTCTTGTGGCCCTTTCTGCCGCCATACAAGAAGTTTGAAATTGCAGTTTTTCATTCCTTTTGCTCCTTATTTATAGCTTCTTTTTATGGGTTTGAGGTATTCAAATTCAAGTGGCTCTTTGTGCAGGATGGGAGTTTTTCCCTGGCCCTGGTATTCCCAGGCAGAGACATACTGGAATTTTTCGTCCTGTCTGAGAGCTTCGCCTTCTTCTGTTTGGGATTCTTCTCGGAAATGTCCGCCACAAGATTCAGCGCGGTTCAAGGCATCCAAAGAAACTAGCTCTGCTAGTTCCATATAATCCCATAGTCTTAAGGCACTTTCCAGATCTTTATTCCAATGGTTTGCATCGCCAGAAACTATAAGGTTTTCCTGGAATTCTTTTTGTAGCTGAGGTATGCCTTCTAATGCAGTTTGGAGAGATTTTTGGTTTCTTCCCATACCCACTTGATTCCACATCAAAAGTCCCAACTCACGATGCAGTTCCAGAACGGTTTTCTTACCTTTTTTGCCTACTAGCTTCTGCACAGATTCCTGGATTTCTTTTTCTGCTTGTTTGAACTCAGTGCTTTCTATGCTTAGTTTGCCTGCGCCTGTTTGTGCGAGGTAATCGCCTATTGTGTAGGGAATCACGAAATAACCATCGCAAAGACCTTGCATAAGAGCACTTGCGCCTAGACGGTTTGCGCCATGATCAGAGAAATTGGCTTCGCCTAAAACGAAAAGGCCAGGAATGTTGCTCATCAAGTTATAGTCTACCCATAAACCGCCCATGGTGTAGTGAAGGGCAGGATAGATTTTCATGACAGGTACTCTGTAAGGATCTTCTCCTGTAATTCTCTGGTACATCTCAAACAGGTTGCCATATTGCTCTTCTATGTACTTTAGCCCAAATTTCTTAAGAGAATCTGAAAGATCCAGGTATACGGCACGCTTTGTGTCGCCAACGCCTTTGCCTTCATCGCAAACGGTTTTGGCGTTTCGGGATGCAACGTCTCTGGGGACAAGGTTTCCGTAGGTAGGATACTTTCTTTCCAGGAAGTAGTCTCTTTCTTCTTCAGGGATTTCATTGGGAGGACGCTTGTCGTCTTGTTTTTTAGGAACCCACATTCGTCCATCGTTTCGCAAGCTTTCGCTCATGAGTGTAAGCTTAGACTGGTAATCGCCATGCACTGGAATGCATGTGGGATGTATCTGGACAAAACAAGGATTGGCAAAATACGCGCCCCTTCTATGACAACGCCATATAGCAGAAGCATTGCAATTTTTAGCATTGGTAGACAAGAAATACAGGTTGCTGTATCCACCTGTTGCCACAATCACAGCATGACCACTATAGGATTCTATCTGACCATTTTCCAGATTGCGGACTACGATTCCTTTGGCTTTGCCTTCGCCTACGACAAGATCAAGCATTTCTCTTTTAGGGAAAATCTGCACCTTTCCTGTGTTTGCCTGGCGCATCAGAGATCCATAAGCACCCAAAAGAAGCTGCTGGCCTGTCTGGCCTCTAGCATAGAAGGTACGCGACACCAAAGCACCACCAAAAGATCTGTTGGCAAGGAATCCGCCATATTCTCTCGCAAAAGGAACACCCTGGGCAACGCATTGATCTATGATTGCCATGCTCAGTTCGGCGAGGCGATATACATTTCCTTCTCTGGCGCGGAAATCGCCGCCTTTGAGGGTATCGCTAAAGAGCCGCCATACACTATCGTTATCGTTGGGATAGTTTTTGGCAGCATTGATACCGCCCTGTGCAGCAATGCTGTGCGCCCTTCGAGGAGAATCGTGGATGCAAAACACCTTTACATTGTAGCCAAGTTCGCCTAAAGCTGCGGCAGCAGAAGCACCAGCAAGCCCGCTTCCGACGACTAAAACTGTATATTTCTTTTTGTTGGCAGGACTGACAAGCTTAATCGAAGCTTTATGGCTTTGCCATTTTTTTTCTATTGGCCCTGCAGGCACTTTACCGTTCAAAGGAGTGCCTTCTGGAATAGTATTGTAAATCATATTCTCAACCCTTAGAAAAAGTAATTTGTTGTTTAGTGAAAGTAAATCCAAACAGGTATAGACAAGAAACCGCCAGCAATCGCTATAGCAAAGAGAATTCCTAGTTTTTCAATATAGGGAGTGTATTTTGGATGGGCAATCCCTAAAGATTGAAAAGCACTGAAAAAAGCATGGCGCAAATGCAATCCAAGGAGAATCATGGCAATACAATAGCTTATAACAATATAGTCTGTTTTGAAGCATTCCACGACAAGGCGATGCAAATCTCTTATATTGCTATTTTGTGCTACATAATGAGCACCATACTTAAACATCTTAACGTGAAACACGACAAAAGCAAAAACCAAAAGCCCTGTATAGATCATGGTTTTTGAAGAAAGGCTCTTGCGGCTTGGCTTACCAGCATTGCCTTCTTTATAATAGGAAGAGGATCTTGCCTTACGGTTCTCCAAAGTGACAAAAATAGCGTCCAGAATATGCACCAAAAAAGTAAGGATCAACAGCCCTTCCATAACATAGAGAATAAAGCCCATTCTTTCCAGTGTATAGGCATATTGGTTGAAGATACCAGGATCTTTTACGAAAAGTGTAAAATTTCCCAATAGATGAAAAATAAGAAAAAAGAAAAGTGCCAGACCTGATAAGGCCAACAAAACCTTTCTCCCTATTGTAGTCCATAGAATCCATGTAGAAGTTTTTTCAGACATGTTTTTTCCTTTTTGAAAAAATTAAACTTTTACCATATCTACGATTTGTTTGGCAATAGCAAGAGAAGCAGTAGCAGCAGGGGAAGGAGCATTGACAACATGAACCATTCTATGGGCTGATTTTACCCAGAAATCATCTACAAGCTTGCCACTAGGATCAAGAGCCTGCGCCCTTACGCCTGCTTTATAAGGATCAACATCACTATTTTTTATATCGGGAATCATCTTGCGGGCATCTTTTAAGAAGGCGGATCGGAAAGTAGACCGATACATTTCGTTCATACCTACGTTCCAGAATTTGAAAGCCATTTTCCAGAATCCTGGATAAAAAACGCTTTCCATCGTATCGCAAAGAGAAAAGGAAGTTTTATTATAGCCTTCTCGTTTGAAAGCGAGAACCGCATTAGGGCCAACCTCAACACCACCATGGATCATTCTGGTAAAGTGGACACCGAGGAAAGGCAAGTCAGGGTCAGGGACAGGATAGATCAGACCATTGACATAGAATTCTTTATCTTCTTTAAGCTTATAGTATTCCCCACGGAAAGGAACAATTTTTACTCCTGGGTCTACGCCAGCCATCCTGGCTACTTTGTCAGAAAAAAGACCTGCGCAGTTGATTAAGAACTGGCTTGTAATTTTGCTTTTATTCGTGGTTATCGTAAGCTCTTCTTCTTTTACATCAATGTGTTTGACTTGCTCTTCCATGCGGATTTCTCCACCGCGTCCGCGAATGATCTCTGCAAATTTTGCGCACACATCTGTGTAGGAAACAATCGCTGTTCCAGGAATCCAAAGCCCCTTGAGTCCTTGCAAATAAGGCTCTTTTTCTTTCATGACTTCGGCACTGATTACTTCTACGCCAGGAATCCCGTTTTCCTGAGCACGCTTTACTAAATTTTCCAAACGAGGCAACTCTTTTTCATACAAGGCAACAATGACTTTTCCTGTTTCTTTCATAGGAACATGGTTGTCTTTGCAAAATTGTTTGATTAATTTTACACCTTCAACGCACGTTTTGGCCTTCATTGATCCTGGCTTATAGTAGATTCCAGAATGGATTACACCGCTGTTATGCCCTGTCTGGTGCATAGCAAGTTCTTTTTCTTTTTCTATAAGCACTATCTTTTTGTCAGGGTAGCGATGGGAAATTTCCATGGCCGTTGCGAGTCCAACAATACCACCACCAACAATTGCGAAATCATAATGGGACATTACTGTACTCCCTAAAAAAAGGAAAATCTAATACGTTTTGTGGTAATTAAGAGTAAAATAGATGAATTAGAAAGAAAATTTTACCGCAGAAAATAAATCTTCTGCGGTATTCATAGATCATTTAAAATTTAAAAAGTCATAAATTGTTTTAGCGATGAGAATTAAATAACTTTCCCATTTTTAATTCAATATACAATAATTATTTATGATGTTTTTATCTCTGTAAAGATTATTTTATAAGGTTCAAACTCTATAACACAATCAGAATACACGAAAAAAAGCCCGTGCAGGCTAAGCAGTGCTATGTTAATAGCATCTGCTTGAGTCTGCGAGAATAAATGGGGAACTTATTTAATTCTTGTTCCTTATTCTGTATCTTCTTCAGAAGAATCTTCTTGTGATTCTTCTATATCCGCAGAAGAATCCGCTTGCAAATCTTCGGGCTCTTCTAATGCTTCTAGCGGTTCTTGAACTTCGACAGGCTCTATGCTTTCAGCTTCTTCTGGCTTTTCTGCTTTTTCGGAAAGCTGCTGGACAATATCTTTTGGCAGCTTGGCAACGGAAACAACGCTATCGCCTTCTTTGAGACGGATAAGCTTAACGCCCTGGCTTGTACGAGAAAGCACGCGAAGCTCTGAACCTGTACGAATCACCATTCCCTGGGATGTCATTGCCATGATTTCATCTCCATCTTCAATGGAAAGGATGGCAACCACATTTCCCGTTTTATCGGTTTTCCTGAGGTTCAGTACGCCTTGCGCTCCTCTTTTCGTCATTCGATAGTTGGCAAAAGCAGAACGTTTTACAAAGCCCTTTTCGCATATAGTCAAGAGGCTTTCGCTTGCTTTGGCAACAACCATACCAATGATCTCATCACCTTCTGCCAGACGGCATCCCTTTACGCCTCTTGTTCCTCTGCCCATAGATCGGACATCTTTCTCGTGGAAATGGCATGCTCTACCTAGTTTCGTGGCAAGCAAAACTTCTTCTTCTCCATGAGTAAGGCGCGTTGCAATGAGACTATCTCCTTCGTCCAGGATAATGGCTTTGATTCCTAGCTTATTAGGTCTTGCAAAGGCAGACAAAGGTGTTTTTTTGACAACGCCTTTGGATGTTGCCATCATCAAAAACAGGTTTTCCTTGAATTCGCCAACAGGAATCAAGGATGTGATGGTTTCGCCCTCAGAAAGATTCAAAAGATTCACTATTGCTCTGCCCTTAGAGGTACGGGAAGATTCTGGTATATCATAGACTTTAAGCCAATATACTTTTCCTAAATTGGAAAAGAAAAGGATATATTGGTGTGCTGATGCTGTAAAGAAATGCTCTACAAAATCCCCTTCTTGTATGTCTGCGCCGCTTATGCCCATACCGCCTCTGTTTTGTTTGCGGTAATTTTCTATTGCCATGCGCTTGAGATAGCCTTTGTTGGTTACCATAACAGACCATGTATCATCAGGGATGATATCTTCGATCACAATGTTATCTACGCTCTGGCCGATCTGGGTTCTTCTTTTGTCTGCATATTTTATGCGCATCTGCAAAGTTTCTTCTTTGATGATATTCAGAATTTCTTTTTCACTGCTTAGGATTTTATTATAAAATTCAATCTTCTGGGTCAGCATGTCCCTTTCTTCTTTTAGCTTGCTGTGTTCCAGGCCAGTCAAAGAAGAAAGACGCATCTGGAGAATGGCATCGGATTGGAGAGAACTAAACTCATACTTTTGCATCAAAGTCTCTTTTGCTTCTTTGCTATCCACAGAGGATCGTATCAAGGCTATAATGGCATCAATGTTTTTTATGCAAAGCATCAGCCCATCGACTATATGCGCTCTAGCCTCGGCTTTTTTCAAAAGAAATTGTGTCCTTTTGCGGATAACATCCTGGCGATGGAGGATAAAGCATTCTATCAATTGCTTTATATTCAAAAGTTGGGGACGGCCATTCACAAGGGCAATCATGATGATAGAAAATGTATCTTGCAAGCTTGTATATTTATAAAGCTGATTCAGAATAACATCTTCATTTTCGCCACGTTTCACTTCTACTACAATTCTTACTTGATGTTCCCTATCGCTTTCGTCTCTTACATCAGAAACACCTTTGAGCTTACCTTCTTTTACAAGGTCAGCAATATGCTCAATCACCCTTGCTTTGTTGAGCTGATAAGGTATCTCAGAAAAAATAATGCGTGTTTTGTTTTTGACTTCTTCAACTTTGGCTTTTGCTCGGACGGTCACTGTTCCTCTGCCTGTACAATATGCCTGCCTGATGTTGGAATTTCCGCAGATAATTGCACCTGTTGGAAAATCAGGGCCTTGTACAATATCGCATAGTTGAAGAGGGGTGATCCCTGGTTCATCGATTACCTTGACAATAGCATCACAAATTTCCCCTAAATTATTAGGAGGAAGGGAAGTAGACATGCCTACCGCAATGCCCATAGATCCATTCACCAAAAGGTTGGGGAATTTAGCAGGCAATACAACTGGCTCTAGTCTGGTTTCATCATAGTTAGAAATAAAGTTCACAGTTTCTTTTTCTAAATCTTCCAGCATTTCCATACTTAGGGCTGTCATCCTGGATTCTGTATAACGCATAGCTGCTGGAGGATCGCCATCCAAAGAACCAAAGTTACCTTGCCCATCGATCAATTTACAACGCATATTGAAATCCTGAGCCATACGCACTAAAGTAGGGTAGATAACCGCTTCTCCGTGAGGATGGTAGTTACCAGATGTGTCACCCGCGATCTTGGCGCATTTACGATACTTTGCCTTTGGCCCAAGGTTCAAATCATTCATAGCAACAAGAATTCTACGTTGCGATGGCTTCAGACCATCCCGAACGTCAGGCAAGGCTCGCGAGACAATGACACTCATAGAATATGTAAGATAAGAATTTTTCAATTCCTCTTCTATGGGAACAATGTAGCTGCGATCCTTCATTTCTTTCGTAAAGGTCATAGATATTATATCCTTCAAAATACCAGGAGGATTGCCCCTGGCGATTATCTTTCGCCCCTTTGGGGGCTAAAAACTACAATTATATTTTGCTTTACTTAATTCTATATAAATTACTTTGTTTTTTCATCACAGAGATTGCTTCATCCAAGGCTCGATCTGCGCTTTTCTTTTTGTCTTTGTCTAAAGTTTCATAAAACTGCTGCATCAGGTCTTTTTCTTCTTCATCTGTGATAGGCACCTGGATATCAGGCAATACGCCGCCTTCTATGTCTTTTCCTTTTTGTATGCTTCTGCCCGAAGGAGTATAGTATTTGGCGGTTGTAAGCTTGATGGCAGATTTCCCATCTCTTAGCCTTAGAATAGTTTGAACTAAACCTTTTCCATAGCTTCTATTTCCGACAATGATGGCACGATGGTAGTCTTGCAAAGCACCTGCAACAATTTCCGAGGCACTGGCACTTCGCTTGTTGATGATCACCACCAAATGCAAATCCTCGTAAGATTTCTTATTTGTAGCACGAAAGACTTTGTAACTATCAGGTGTTTTTCCCTTTGTATAAACAATTACACCTTCAGTAATAAAATAGTTTACAACATCCACAGCAGAATCCAAAAGTCCGCCAGGATTGAACCTTAGATCTATAATCAAAGATTTCATGCCTTGTGCAACTAGATTTTCAATCGCATCGCCCACTTCTTTTTCTGTATGTTTGTTAAACTTTGTCAATCGAAAATAGCCAATTTTAGCTTCCTGGTCTATCATTTGGGCATTTTTAATGCTATGGATTTGGATCAGATCGCGGATGATCGTGATTTCTTGTGCCACCTTGCTGCCTTCATGGATGACACTCAAAATAAGCTTTGTTCCTTTTTTCCCTTTAAGCTTTTGTGCTGCTTCGCTTACGGTTAAGCCTTCTGTCAATTCACCATTGATAGCAATGATTTTATCTCCTGCCAAAATACCTGCGCGGGCTGAAGGCGAACCTTCAACAGGAGATACAACGGTCAAAACCCCATCTTCTATGCTAATCACGATGCCTATGCCAATGAATTCTCCTTCTGTGCTTTCAAACAGTTGCTTATAAGCCTCTTCATCCAGATATTCTGAATAAGGGTCTAAAATTCCTGTCATGCCCTGCAAAGCACCCTTGAGAATCTTTTCGGAAGGGACATCTTCCACATAGTTGGTTATGATCTTTTCCCGAACTTCTGCCATAATTTCTGCCTCTCTGTATATATCTTTTTGATAAGCAGATAAAAATTCAGGCAAAAATAGGAAAGATACCACAAGAAATAAAACAAAAAAAGAAAACAATATTTTTTTCTTCATAAATGCTCCTGTCTGGGATTGTATATCAATACGACAAGGCTTGCTTTTGCAGAGAGGATATTCGTCTTTTTAAGCGCATAAGTCTTTATTTTATTATAAATGATGAAATTTTCAAACAAAAAATTTCGATTTTTTTATCAATCATTAACAAGGAAAGGCATGAAATTATTTCTTGAAAACCTTCCCTATTTGTGTTCAAATGTTGTCCGCTGTAAAACAGAACTAAGAAAGAAGAGGGAAATCAAGTGATTCAATATTTTATTCTAGGCTGTCCTTGTGGAAATCATATTAGAGTAAACACAGAAGAATCCCGCAAAGAAATCCGTTGCAGCCAATGCGGTAAGTATATTAAAGTTCCGCCTTCTTTAGGCAAAATAGACATGAGAACCCAAACTCTGTCTGGATCAGCCCAGGATGGGATTGTGGGAAAAATTTTAGCAAAAAGATATAAAATTTTATCCTATCTTGCGGATGGTGCTATGGGCAGGGTGTACAGAGGTACAGATTTGCTTCTAAACCTTTCCGTTGCCATCAAAATTTTAAAACCCATTTACCCCATTTCGCAACAGCAGGAAAAGAGGTTTATTCATGAAGCCCATATTGCGTCTGAGCTAGTTCATCCTGGAATCGTTATGGTGAGAAATCTGCATAGAAGCCGCAGGGGTGGGTATTTTATGGTAATGGATCTATGCCCTGGAAAAAGCCTGAAAACCATTTTGCAAACACGGCATCACCTGTCTATGGACGAAAGCCTGGAAATTGCAAGGCAAATACTCCTGGCCCTAAAAGTAGCCCATGACAAAGGAGTCGTTCATCGTGATATAAAACCAGGAAATATTATGGTAGAGGAAAAAGAGAATGCTCTAAAAGTGCGAATCCTGGACTTTGGTATTGCTAAAGTTTTTTCTAAACAAGGTGGGCTGGAATTGCAATCGCTTACCAAAACAGGCTTTATTATAGGAACAACACACTATATGTCACCAGAGCAAATCATAAAAAGCAGCCTTTCCCCTGCTACGGATATATATGGAGTAGGCGCGTTGCTCTATCATTTGCTAACTGGTTTTCCTCCATTCCAAGGCAGCAGGGAAAAAGTCTTGCGATCTATTGTAAAAAAGAATCCAGAATCTATCAGGAAAGTTTATAAAAAACAAAAATATACACAACATATACCACTTTTATTGGATGCGATTATACTCAAAGCCATGGCTAAAGACAGCAAACATCGTTTTAGCGATGCTCAGGATTTTATCCATGCAATCGACCTTTGCAAAAAACAAAAAAACATTTTCCATTTTCAAGCCTTTTCCTGGATTGCCCAAAGCTATTGGGGAAGCCTGGACAAAGCAATACGCAGGCTAATTTTTTTTTCCCTGTTTTTGCTTGCCTTACTTCCTGTAAGCCTTTATGTAAGCAAAACGCTAAAAAGCAATTCGCTGGAGACAAAACCAATCGAAACCAGGCAAACGTTCCTAAAGGAAATTGTCAAAAAATTTTCCCAGGAAGACTACAATATAAGCTCTATAGAAAAACTGATAGAAGAAAAAAAATACCTGGAAGCCTGGAATTGGATACAAGAGCAAAAAAAGGGAAATCAAAAGTTTTTTTTAATATATGAAGAGAGGGAAGAATGGCTCAAAAAAATGCTGGATAGATAATTTTTTGTGCTAATATTACCATATTCTATCATATAGAAAATAAATATTTTATAGCAAAAGTTATGATTTTTTTTTAAAAAAAATTGTAACTTTTTTTTTAACCTTGTATTTTTTATATTTCCATATTATACTATTGTAGTATTTAATATCCAAATTAATTTAATAAGAATATAAATAAAAAATATAATACGAGGAAAGACCAATATGAAAAATAATACAATAAATATATTTTTGTTCTTAGCATTGATGCTCACTAACCTATTCACTTTCGCAGTACCTTTGACAAATTGGAATGATTCTGGTGTTCTGTCTGGTGCAGATCTTGTTGGAGAGCCTACCGTTAGCGATAATCCTCCCGACAATCCTGCCAGAGTTCTTCTTTCTGGTGAAGATATAGTATCTGTTTACTACACTTTTGATGGAACAACCCACTATTTCAGAATGGATCTACTTGCCCCCATCACATACAACAATATGGCACCAGAGTATTCCATACAGATAGACTACAAGGCTGACGGATTATCTTATGGTGATCCCACGGGAAACGATTCTTTTTCCTACTATGTTGCAGAAACACTATTTGGAATAGATGTCATCTTGACTGCCCATTATTCTAATGGAATCTTTATCGGTGCAGTCCACCGCCATCAAGCAGATGGAGGACAACCTTCCAATCTTGATCATGCTAATTTACTCATGCTGTCTGGTGGAAATTTTCAAAATACAGAAGCTTTAGGACCTGGTGGAGCAACTGCTACACTGGAATGGTCTATCGATGCTTCCGCACTGAATGGAGCGGGCGCACTTGATCCTAACAAACTTTTCTTTGTAACCCATGACATTGATCCAGGCGATGGTGCTACATACGACCTGGCTCAATTTGGCGCACCTGTCCCAGAAATGAATAGTTTTGTCTTATTGCTTGCTGGAACAGCTATCTTCGTGCTTGCAAGATTCGCTGTTTCTAAAAAGCTTGCTTGCTAACTCTCTTTCCAGAAATAGTGAGGATAACAATCGTTCTCATTATCGATAGCCTTTCTAATTCAAACCCCATCTTGGAAAAAATTCCAAGATGGGGTTTATTATTTTGACAATGTTAAATCTGATTTCTTGTATTTCA
>JABWCH010000531.1 GCA_013359215.1 Candidatus Brocadiia bacterium
GTAAGACAAGCTATTAAAACTTAACACGTATGAGGTTTAGGTTTAGGTTTAAGTCTCATTTAAATGCAACCAAAAAAATATTTAGCCGATAGTCATATATTATTTAATTTCTGTTGCTAGGCAGCAAGCAATAGGCTGGGTTTTGGTTTAAAATATTTTTGAAGAGGTAGACATGGAAAAATCGTCCCATTTCGTAACCAAAAAAGCGATTACTGCCTTAGTGCTAGTAAAGCTAATATCAATCTTTATTTTTTTTATAACTCTTTTGCTGAGTTATTTTTCTTGGAATTTTGGCAATCCTTCTCTACAGCAGCTCATGAGCAATCCAACCTTGGATGCAGAAGTTGTTTATTCCCAAGCAGAACTATACACTTTGCGTAAGGAAACTTCTGTCCTGATGACTCCTGTAATACGAGTGAGATTAAACTCACTTCCTGGTTCGCCAGAGTTGAAACTAAAGAATTTTAACGGTGAGGCTGCCTGGACATCAAAAAATAAGGCAGAAGCATCTGTTGCGGCTTTTCCTGTTGGCAGGAAGATTAAGGTAATAGCACCATTTGAGGCAGGCGATAGTTGTTATATGTATAATTTCCCAACATTTCAACTACTGCATTTTTCTTTTTTGATTTTTGTCTCTTTTGTAATTGTAATTTTTAACATTTTCATTTTTTTCCCATTTTTCACACAATTACTACACAAAAACCAAGAGAATCGAATTTCAAAATAAATATATAAAATCCTAACCAGGATAAACCGAAAAAGCATTTTATCACGAATTTCACGAATGACCGAATGGTACAAATGGATCATTTTATCTTTATTTCTTTATTTGTTTTACTCGCCTTATTCGTATCATTCGTGATTTCTCATAATATGTTTATAAATAATGCTTTAAAAAAAATATATTTCAGCATAAAAAAAAGCTTGCTTTTTAGATAGAGTATGATACAATAGCTTTCATACTATTGGGCTGTTAACTCAGCGGGAGAGTGCTACTTTCACACGGTAGAAGTCAGAGGTTCAAACCCTCTACAGCCCATTTCTCTTTGGGGGTGTAGCTCAGTTGGGAGAGCGCTGCTTTCGCACGGCAGAGGTCGGCGGTTCAAATCCGCTCACCTCCATAACCAATTCTATCCATTCTCTATCTTCTTCCTAAAAAACTTCAATACCTTTGATTTTTTCTTATCTCAACTATGAAACAAACAAAAAATCAAATCCAAAAAATTTTGGAAACATTGCATTCTCTATATCCTAAAGTCAAAACAGAGCTTTTGCACGAATCTCCTTTCCAGCTTCTTATCGCAACGATGCTCTCCGCGCAGTGTACAGACAAACAAGTCAACGCCGTAACCCCTTTGCTTTTTCAAAAAATGCCTTGTGCTGAACATATTGCCAATGCTTCAATAGAAGAAATTGAAGAAAAAATCCATTCAACAGGTTTTTTCCGAAATAAGGCTCGCAATATCAAAAAATGCTGCCAGATTTTGGTAGAAAAATACCATGGCAATATCCCTTCTAGCTTAGAAGAGCTTGTTGCACTGCCAGGGGTAGGGAGAAAGACAGCGAATGTTGTTTTGAGTTCTGCTTTTAATGTGCCTGCGATTGTAGTCGATACGCATGTTATTCGAATTTCTGCTCGCCTTGGGCTTACCAAAGAAAAAGATCCAGAAAAAATTGAGCTAGATTTGCAAAAATGTATTCCTAAAGAATATTGGAGTGATCTTTCTTTACAACTAATTTTTCTAGGTCGTTCTTTATGCCCTGCCCGTAATCCTAAATGCACAATATGTCCCTTAAACTCATGGTGTGTTTTTGGTAAAAAACAAATCAAAAAATTGCTATAGGAAAAAAAATCATGCAAGAAACTCGTAGAGAGCAGATGATTGGTTTATTGACAGAGGGTAGCTGGACTCTGGATAGTCTGGCAAAGTATTTTGATGTGACATCGAAAATAATAGAAGACGATCTTTCTCATATTGAAAAAAGCATAAAAAAAACACACTCTTTAAAGCAAATCCCTCCCTATTGCGAAGGATGCGGCTTTGTTTTTAAAAACAGAAGCCGATTGCAAAGGCCATCCCGATGCCCTGAATGCAAAAGGGAAAGAGTAACAGAGGGAACAATCGAGCTGGTTCTTAAAAGTTAAAGTGGAGTTACGCAAAGAGATTTTTATTTGGGGGAAAATTTTTGTAAAAATTTTCCCCCAAACCCCCTTTAAAAACTTTTATATATTTATTTTTCAATAGGT
>JABWCH010000142.1 GCA_013359215.1 Candidatus Brocadiia bacterium
TCACTCACCTATTTGTCAAAGATCTATCAAACTTTCATTTGATGTTGGGGATTATACTTTTTTTTTTGCTTTTGTCAATACTAATTTTCTCTTTTTTTTTGATTTTTTTTAACTATTTTATAAATAGATAGTTATAAATATATTTTTTTTAAAAAATGCCAAAAGAATCAACCTGTTTTTTGTATATTTCTCTCAGAGCATCAAAATATCGAATGTAATTATCGCTTTTATAGTCAGGATATGTCCATTCCCAAAAACACCATTTTTTATCTTGATAGCGCAAAGTAACCTCAGCATAAATCCCTTTTCCAATATATATTCGGTGTGTATAGTCTTTTGTGCTAGCCAATACTAATTTGGCAGGGGTTATATAGCCAGGGTCTAAATTAATGCTACGGTTTCCTGAGACTGGATTGCAAAATGTTTCTTCCAAAGAATTGGTGGCTAGCTTAATGTCAGGCAACATATCAGGGTCTATCAAATTTTTGAAAGAAATAAAGCTACGATAAAGCTCTTCTCCCATCTCTTGATTGTAGTATTTTGTAAAATCAAACTTCCAGACAGGAGAGAGTGTATCGCTTTCACCATAAAGTTTTCGAAGTTCCTGAACAGCTTTTTCCATAGAATCCAGATTGTTGAAAATCATTCCAACAAAAAACTTAACCATCCTGATTTTTCTTAACTTACCCAGATCTTTTCTCCTAAATAAAGTTATTTCTGATTTTGACTAACTCGCTTTTTTATTCTTTGCCCACCATTCTTCCCATCGAATTATAGCTTCTTGGCGATTTTGTACATCATCATCGTATTGGTAGTTCAATGTCATTTGGAATGTTCGAAAAAGAACCTGAGATGCTATCATTCGAACATAAGCAGTTTCGCTTTTTAAGGCTTCAATCAAAAAAGGCACACCCTGTAGCTCTCCCATGATACACAATGTTCCTGATGCTTCCAGCCTGACTTTGTCTACAGGATCACTCAACCTTTTAATAAAATCAGGTTTTAGAGCTAATACTTTAGAAGAATTTGTCTTTTCATAGATTTGGCCAAGACAAAAAATACTCAAAAGCCTTACAATAGGAATTCTATTTTCTATATTTTTAGAAAGCTCAGGAATCGCTTCTTCGCCGTAGTTGATAAGCCTTTGGCAAACGCTATCCAGCTTTGCGCTACCAGGCAAAGCCATGGCATCCACTAAAATTTCAATTTCATTTTTTATTCTTTCTGATTCTGGCAATTCTTCAACATCAGATGTATCTACAGTCTGGCAAGAACATAGGAAAAAAGTAAGCCAAAGGAAAGAAGAAAGCCAAAAAAAATCTCTTTTATTTTTCATTTTTTACCTATATAAAAAGTTCTGATTCATGATTGCATCACAAATCCAAACAAACAATACAGATTCCCCAATTATTGACAATATAACATAAACAATTATAGGGTATTAATAAATATTGATTTCATCAAATCTTATCCCATTTTGCAAGGAAAAAATTTTCAAACAATATTAATAGGTTTATAAAAAAATTAATATTTATAAATAGGAGTTACTCAGAATTCTATGCGCTTTGATAATGAAATCTTGTAGACTGCGTATAAAGAAAATAGAAAAAACAGAAAAATCATTTACAAAGCAAATAAAAAATACTAAAATAGTTTATGTAATGATAAAGAATCTGTAATTCCTTCTACCTTTTTATTTTTACAAAAGGATATAAAAATTATGAAAAACATTTTTTATTGCCTTTGCCTCTTATTTTTTATCCCCATTTTTTTATTGGCAGGCCCACTAAGCCAGCTCTATGTAACCAACTGGCATAATGGCGGAATAGCTGTAATTCAAGGTAACCAAATCATAAGAAGTTGGGGTACTGCAGGAAGTGGCGAAATTTCTATTGCTGTCACAGACACAGTCAAAACGTTTGGATACAACTATCCTTCTTACACTGTAGGCGCACAGTATACATTAAGCGGAACTTATACTGGAACGCAGTATGTCAAGGGAAACAATGGGGCTACCTATACCCATGATGGAACAACCAACGGGATATACAATTTTACTGTCGATTATAATTCTGGTGGAGTGTACCGCTATGATTCCAACTGGACAAACCCGTACTTAATGTTTACCACAGGTTCAAGCGCAGAGTTAAGTATCACCTATGACCCTACTAACAATTCCTTCTGGGTAGGACACTGGGGAAATGGGACAATACGAAATTTCAGCTATACAGGAAGCTTACTCTCTACCATCAGTACGCCTTATGCTCATATAGGTGCTTTAGCTTTAGACCATGCTGATGGGACTTTATGGTTTACTAATGCGGGTGGGAATACTTTCTATCAATATTCCAAATCAGGAACACAGCTTAGTAGCGTTGCAATAAGTGGTTTATCAGGAAGTGTCTATGGCGCAGAGTTTGCCTATTCTGTCCCAGAACCAGCCAGCCTTTTCTTTTTAGGCATAGGATTAATAGCTTGCTTTGGGATATTGCGTAGGAAATTATAATTTGACAATGTTAAATCTGATTTCTTGTATTTCAAGGCTTACCGTGAATTTTAGGTATTTATTTTAGAAAAAATTTCACCACGAAGAACACGAAGAGTACAAAGGCTATAATTTGAATTTTTTCTTCGCGCCCTTCGTGTTCTTCGTGGTCCTAGATTTTAAAATCTTATGACTCCCAAAAAAGGAATCGCTAGAGGGAACGCCTCTAGCTCAATGTAGCCCATTCTAATCGCGATCACGCAGATACACTAGAAGCTGCGTGATCGCTGCGATCTTGCATGTAGAGCTTAAGGTTTTCGATTGCTCTTGAAAGCCTTGACTTGACTGTGCCTTCCTCGATATTTAAAATCTGAGCTGTTTCTGTAATAGAGAAATTTTCGTATACTCTCAGATATACGACTTCCGCTCTTTCAGGAGAAAGAGTTTTAAGCCATTCCTGTACTTTTTCCCTCATTTCACTTTGCTCTAACTCCTGTTGTGGATTATAAGAATAAGAACAAACAGGCTCCAGTATGTATTTTAATGTATGGTTAAGACTCAAAGATTGTTGGATTTTGGATTTTTTTACATTGATCAAATGGTTACGCAATGTCTTAGATAACCAACCATATACAGAATCAGCAATCAAATGCCTTTTTCCGCTTGCAAAAACCTCTTGAAACTTCACGTAGCATTCCTGTACAGCGTCTTCAGCCGCCTCAATGGGCAGATGATACCTATAGGCCATTTTAATAGCAAATCGAAGCAGTCTTTGGGAATGAATAGAGAAACAATGCTCTAATTGGCTTTTCATGGTTATTTGCTCCTGCAAATTTTCCGTAAGAAAACCAGCACTAATTTACTCTTACTACAGAGTATGTCTATGGTTTGGTTTAAATTACGGTAGTGAACAAGGCAAAAAGCCAATCAAAGTATCCTGAAAAAATGGTATCCTTAAAAAAGACTATTTTAGGAAAGAATATTTTTACACAACACTTTCAAATCTAAAAGGATATATTCCGATTGGCCTGAAAAACTCCTCGTTCACTTAGATTTAGAAGATTAGCTTTATAGAAATTTCGATTGCACTTGAATTTCTCACAAAACTTTCTTCGTATAAGAGTTTTCGGCCTCACGGAACAAAGGGACTTATAAAAATATAGTTTAACCATAATGAATTCCTTTTTCAGCATTAGAAAAACTGGCAAAATAATAAAAAAACACAGCCATCCTTAGTTATATACAAGGAACTCTTGCTTTTGTTCCCATTTTTTCAAAATTTTTTTTCTAATCAGGAAAATAAATTTTTTTTATACGATGGGAACAAAAGGAAAGATATTTTGTATTAGCTACAGTGTGGTATTGAATCAAGGTAACTATTAATAAAAAGGAGAATAGTTAAGGAGGCAGATATGCCATTCTATTAACGTAACGACCAGTAAAATATAAAGAAGAAAACCCGAACCTGTATTCCATGCCGTCCTTGCGATGCGGTATGATCGACATGAGCGGTGGTTTGGGATACTTCAAATCTTAAAAATTATAAAATGAGGATAAAAAATCATACCGCATAGAGAGACTTTACGCAAGCAAAATTTTTTAAAATTTTGTGCGTAATTTCTCTCGGCTTAAGGTACAACGGCATTATAGCTATTCTATAAGGAGAAAGAGCTGTGAAACAATATAATAATAGCGATTCTAAAAAAACAGAGGCAAGTGCCAAATCATATAAAAAATATGCCATAAAAAATTTTATGATGGGTACTTCCTATAGCTTGCATCCTTTAGAAACTTTAAAAATTATCGCTGCTTCATCCATATTTGGAGAGCGTTCTTATTACAGAGATTCTCAGGACAAACCTTCTGTTTTAAAAACAATCTCCCCTTTTGCAGGCATCTGCTTCTCGGATTTTGGCGGACAAAGCACCACAGAGGTTTTTACTAACGCCATCGACCAAGCTTTAGAATACGATTTTCGAGAGACTTTAGAGCTTGCCTTGAAGTTGCGTACAGAATATTTCATGAGATTGAATCCTGCTATAATCGCAATAAGAGCCGCTCTTCATCCTAAAAGGAAAATGTTCAATCTGAAACATGGCGGCTATATGCGCCATATTTTAGGGAGCTTGATTCTTCGCCCTGATGACATCACAAACCAGTTTGAATACTATATGTTTTTGAATCAAAGGAAAAACCACCTTCCTAGTCTCATCAAGCGTGTCTGGAGCGATAGGCTATCCTCATTCAGTGCATACAGTATCAACAAATATGCTTCCAAGTCCTTAATTGATCTGGTAAGAATTTGCCACGCCAACAGCCCCATAATTGATGAATTAATGCGCACAGGAAAAGTGGCTGTGCCATCGTCAGAGCTTACTTACCAGCAACTGCGGTCTGCCCGTAAATCCTGGGACGAAATTTTTGATACCATCCGTGTACCGCACATGGCATTGTTAAGAAACCTGGCAGGCATTTTTTCAAAAGAAAAGGTATCGGAGAGATTGGCCTTGACAATTTTAGAATCGCTTAAACAAGGCGTACTTCACGGTAAGCAATTTCCCTATCGCTATTTTTCTGCCTACAAGGAAATACAAAATGCCCAAGGAATACAGCACCAGTCACAGATTCTGGAATGCCTGGAAGAATGCATGAAGCTTGCCACAGAGAACTTCCCCAGATTGCACGGAAAAACCATATCGCTTTGCGATAATTCTGGTTCTACAAGAAGGACAACAACCACGGAATATGGCAGTGTACTGATCAGTGATATAGCCAATCTTTCTGGTGTTATCACAGGAATGAATTCTGATGAAGGCCATGTCGGGGTATTTGGCGATTCGCTTGAAATTATACCCATCAATCCAAAAAAAGGCGTGCTTTCTCAGCATTTGCATGTTTGTGACGTAGGTACTCGGCAAGGGATGGGAACAGAAAATGGCATCTGGATGTTTTTCAATAAGGCTATCAGCCAATCGCTTTGCTATCAAAATATTTTTATCTATTCTGATATGCAGGCTGGTCATGGCGGGCTATATGGAATCAACCCTTTAGAATACGAGCAATATATTTATCCACAAACAGGAAGAAATATCGATGTGCTTGCTTTGGTACTAGCCTATCGCAGGAAAGTCAACCCTTACGTCAATGTTTTTAGCGTCCAAGTAGCAGGTTATGACAATTCTGTTCTTCCAGAAAATTTATATAGAACGGCTATACTAACAGGCTGGACAGGGAAAGAAGTTTTATATGCTAAAGAAATGAATGCTTTATGGGATAGAATGCAGCTATAACTCAACAGTGCTGCATGAAAAAATTACCAGTGGCAATGCCACTGGTAATTTAGGAATCAGAATTAAAAATGGGGAAGTTATTTAATTCCCATCGCGATGTTAAACCACTATAGGGTAAAGAAATATAGGGGTTAAGCGTTCATTAGATGAACTTTTTGCTGATCGCTCTTGAGTTTGGCAACGGAGAGGACGATTCGTTTGAAATAGGCATCCATCTCTGGAGAGAATTCCACGCCCAGTGTATCGGGTGCAAGCAGAATAAATTGAGGAGCAAAGATTCCCTGGCTATATTTTGTGATGTGGATAATGGCCTTGCGTACCATATCAAATGCCTGGGCTTTGAACTTCATGTCCAGCCTTTGGGTGCATTCATCGATAGCATGAAGAGGAGAATCTGTTTGCAAATGCAAGGATAGAATCAGGGATTCTACTGTCAGCACCTTTTCGCCGCCAGAAAGATGGGCAAGATCGTGCCATCGGTCGCTGTTTCTCTGGATTTCCATAACCAGACCTGCCTCATCAGGGTTTTTCCAGTTGTCTATTCTTAGCCTTACGCCCTGCACAAGGGAAGTCAAAAGCTCGTTCATGCAATCAGAAATGCCTTTGATCTTTTCAAGCACCTCTTCATGCCATTTTGTAAATCTGGTTTCCATATCGTTTTTTAGGCTCTGGATATGCTGGTCTGTTCCAGAAAGCTCTGTTTCCAGCTTGTGTACGCGGTCTTCCTGGGCTTTGAAATCTTCTTCTGAAATGGGAGAAGCTTGTAGTGCCTCTAGTTTTCCCTGAAGCTGGTTTCTTTCTTGCGAGGCAATCGTAATGCCGCGAAGCTCGGCTGGCCTTTCGCCTTTTTCCTGGGCTTTTTCTGTGCTTTCCTGGAGCTTTCGATCTTGCTCTTCTTTTTCTTGTGACAGAAGGTTAATCATTCTTTCTATGGCATCTTGCTGCCTTTCAATAGCCTGAATCTGCTGCCCTTTTTCATAGAGTTCTTCTTCCATCTTTTCGATTTCTTGCGTTTTTTCCTGCAAACTGATGGTGTTCTCTTCAATGCGTGCATTCAAATCATCGATTTGCTTTAGGTTTTCCTGGATTTCTTCTTCTAGTAATTCCTTTTCTTTTTGAAGTTCCTCTATGCGCTCTTCTAGCCTGGAAACCTCATTGTCCATAGCAAAAGATTGGAGCTCTCTTTCTAAGTTTGCCTCTTCTTGTTCTAATTCTTTGTATTTTCTATCAGCATCCAGAGCATCTTGCATCTCTTCTATGCCTAATTTTTGGCAAGAGAGGATGGTTTCCCATACTTTGCCGCTTCCTATGGCAGGCCAGGGGAGAAAAATTTTACCATTGCAAAAGAACTGCAAATTTTTTTCTTTTGCCTTCTTGGTTAAATCAAGAGTACTTTCATAAGAAGATACAATTTCCAGGGGAAAAGTATTTTGTAAAAAATCCAGAATAGCAGAAGAAGGCTTTTGTTTTTTGCTTTTTTCTTTTGCTTTTTGAGCTAACACAAGAAAAATTTCACAAGGTTCTTCCTTCATGAATTCTTCCCATAAAGCGATTCCTTCTTCAAAAGCCTTTTCGCTGTAAGCTAAAAAAGAAAACATATACTTTCCCAGAATGGCAGTATAGGCAGACAGATCTTGCTGAGAAATCAATTCTTCTTTATTGATTTCATAGAAAAGAGGGCCAGACAGTTCTATCTTTTTGTCTTTTGCCAGAGAGTGGAATTCCAAAGATTTTTGCAGCAAAGTGCGTTCAGAGCGCAGGCGGTCGCTAAAAAAATTTGTACCAACGGTTTGGGTGATTCGTTTTAGCCTTTCCTTTTCTTTGGATACATTCTCTAGCTTTGCCTGGAACAGCTTTTTTCTTTCTTCCTGGAATGCCTGAGAATCGAGAAGACTTTCTTTCTTTTTTTCCAGCTCTATGATTTTCTGCTCATGGTTGTTGCACATTTTTTTGTTGCTTTGGTTTTGACCATAAAGAACACGTTGCTGGCTTTTGTCTTTTTCTAGCTTTTTATAAAAAAAGTCCTTTTCTGCTTCCAGCCCCTCTACTTCTTTCTTCTTTTTGTCTTTTTCTGTTTCTTGCTTATCCAAAAGCTGAGATTGTTCTTTGCTTTCTTTTTTTTTCTTTGCAAGGCTATCCATGATTTCCTGAAGCCTTTTTTCGCTTTGAGCAACATAGCTCCAGGCTTCTTCTCTCACAAGCAAATCATATTGCTTCAAAAGCTCTGATTTTTGCGCCAGAATTTCCCGCGCTTTTTCCATGCTTTTGAGATATTCTTTTTCTATGACAAGCTTTCGCCTTAAAGGGGATACCGCGTACGATGCCTTTTGTATACTGTCTAAGGCACTAACAAGATTTTCCCGATACACATTAAGCCCTATAGTTTCCAAAAGAAGCTCTAGCTTATTTTTGCTAGAATGGTCGGCAAAGATGTTTACAGTACCTTCTTCTGTAAAGGCAAGCTTATTGTCTGCTCGTATATTGAGAGTTTCAAAAATCGAACGGATGTCTTTTCTGGGAACTTTATGGACTTTGCCCTGGCTTTCTAAAGAATAGTCTATTCCTTCTTTTTTATCAATCTCCACCAGAATTTTCATTGTATCGCTATCCAGGAGAGAAAGAAGCTCTTTGTCAGGGACAAGCAAACTTCTTTTTCCTTTTATCTTGGGGTTCTGGAATTCCAGCTCTATTCTCGATACATCATCAAAAGGCCCAACCATATCGGAAATCTTGCCTTTTTTCAAACGCTTGGGGTGATAGCCAAGAGCCAGAATCAATGCGTCCAGAATCTGCGTTTTCCCGCTTCCATTCGCACCAGTGATCAACGTAATGGGCTTTTCCGCAAGGCTAAAAGAAGTATTCTGGTGGATCATAAAGTTGCTGAGGTGCAGATTTGTAAACAGACAAGGCTTCATAATTACCAATCCTTCATCACAAGAGAATGGAGATTTTGTAACCAGGGAAAATCTTCTGGCAAGCGAGCTGTGTTCCATCTCGAAACCAAAAATTCTTTAGCCTTAGTGCAAGTAGGAGCTTTTACTGTAATGCACATTGTTTTATCATAGCTATTTCCAGAAAATTCTTTGATCCCTTCTGCAACCTGAATAGAGCATTCTCCCTCTATAGCAGGCATTCTTTGCAGACTTTTAGCAAAAGCTTTCAGGTAAATTCCTGTATCCTCTGTGAGAGGCAAAAGGAAGCCCAAAACTCCACCGCTGTGCCAGTTTAGTTCTATCTGGTCTAAAGGAATGTCTTGGTAAAATCCCATAAAAGAAGAGATAATTTCAGAATCCAGAGCGTGAAGCATAGCCTGAAGGTACAGAGAATCCCATTCTGCTCTTAGGTCTACGATATAGGGATTCTTTTGGTCGAAAACCACATCAATGAACAAGGGGCCATGGTATTTTTCCAAATGCCTGTTTACCGCATGGATTGTGGGGACAAGAACCATGCTTTCCCAATTTTTATATAGATGCTTTTTGGCATTTCTGGCATCCAGCCACAAAGACTTAAAAGAAGGCTCGCCCAAGGTCTTTATAGAATAAGCATTAGGCAAAAGGAAAACTTCTTGTTGTTTGACAATACCAGCTATAAGCATATTTTGGCCTTTGATGTATTTTTCAAAGATGACCTTCATCTCTTCTTCTCTATAGCGGATTGCTTTTGTTGTACAAGATAAAAATTCCTTGCATTCTTCTACGCTTTTGCAAAGGGATGTTGCAGAAAGTCCAGGATCTTGCGTTTTGGCAACCAAAGGAAATGAGCTTTCTTCTGCATAGCCCATAGCATCCCCATACATATCGAAAACCCTGGAACTGGGGACGGAAAGAAGGTAAGTAGACAGCAGCTTACGGTAATCTATGCGATTGTTAAAAAATTCTGGCTTGTGCTCTTTGGTTGAAACAACTTGAATCCCTTCGCTTCGCAAATATTCTAATACATTTGCGAGAATTGCCTTATAGGAGGATGTAAATACATAGTCTATTTTATTGTCTTTAATAAATCTGCCTAAGGCAGCATAGTTTGTCATTTCCAGGGGGACGGTTTCGCAATATTCTTTAAGATACGTATTGCTCTCTAAACAATAAAGCCTTCCTATCGAAGGGCTTTGGTAAAGCTTAAAAGCAACGATGTTGTCCGCTAGTGAATTGCCAAGAATGAAAATGCTAATTTTTTTTTCCACAATTGTTTTTCCTATTAGATTTCTCAGTGTGTTGCCCTGAGCTAGTATATAAAACACTTTCAGGGTAAAGAGGTGCATAAGGCTTTTGGGGAAAATTGTTATAAAAATTTTCCCCAAATCCAATTTATCAGCGTTAGGTAATCAACGAACCTGAAGGGACATCTTTATCAGGATGCATTAAGACTGCATGACCATCCAGATTGGCACAAAGAACCATTCCCTGGCTTTCGACACCGCAAATTTTGGCTGGTTTCAGATTCACGAGAATCGGGACTTTTTTGCCTGGCAATTGTTCTGGCTCATAGTCCTGAGCAATGCCAGAAACCAAAGTGCGGATTTCTTCTCCGATTTTTACTTTCAACTGGAGCAATTTTTTTGCCTTAGGAACTCGCTGGGCTTCCAGAATCTCTCCGATTTTGATTTCTATACGTTTAAAGTCTTCTAAGGAAATTTCAGAAGAAGCTTCGGTTTTGCTTTCTTCTTGCTTTGGAGTGCTGTTGCCAGCAAGAGCATCGCCTAGTTTTTTTTCTAATACAGCAACCATCTCATCTTCTACTTTATTGAAAAGACCAGAAGGCACGCTGATGGAATGACCCCCAGGAAGTTCTTTCGCGCCTTGATCCCATTTTACAATGCTTCCCTTGTGTCCTATTTGCTCCCAAAGTTTTTGGGCTGACTGAGGTATGACAGGGTAAAGCATGACGCATATAGCGTTGACAATTTGCGCACTTACATACATGCAATTCTGGCAATCTTCTTTGTTTTCATTCAAAGACTTCCAGGGTGCTTTTTCATCGAAGTATTGGTTTCCTGCTCTTCCCAGACTTACAATCTCGCTTATTGCATTGCGGACTTCAAAATTTTCAAAGCAAGTGTGGACTTTTGCCATGGTGCTTTGTATGAGAGATAGAATCTGCTGGTCTGAAGGAGTAAAGCTTACAGGCTGTGGAATTTTGCTTTCAAAGTTCTTTTCTATGAACTTCAGAACGCGGTTAGCAAAATTTCCCAATACATTCAGAAGCTCGCTATTGCATTTTTTCTGGAAATCTTTCCAGGTAAAAACGCTATCGTTCTTTTCTGGTGCATTGGCTGCCAGATAGTAGCGTAGCATATCTGCTGGAAAATTGTCTAAGGCATCGTGTACCCAAACGACATTGCCCTTGGATTTCGACGCTTTATCGCTTGCCTGGGCTTCTGTCAGACCAAAGGTCAGGAATTCGTTTGCAGGAACATTCCAGGGAAGCTGGTAGTTTTGCTTTTGCCCTATAAGCATAGCAGGCCAGATTATAGTATGGAAAGGAATGTTGTCTTTGCCAATAAAATGGAGAATTTTACAATCTGGATTTTGCCAATATTCTCTCCATTTTTCTTTCTCTCCTTTGTTTTCAGCCCACTGCATAGTTGCTGAAATATATCCAATGGGAGCATCAAACCATACATAAAGGACTTTCCCTGCTGCATCTTCGAGAGGCACGGGTACACCCCAATAGAGATCTCTCGTAATGGCTCTTTCTTTTAAGCCTTGCTTGAACCATCCTCTTACAAAGTTCAGCACATTTTCTTTCCAATCTGTTTTTGTATCCAGCCAGTTTTCCAGTGCTTTTTGCAAGACATCCAGGCGGAAATACCAATGTTTGCTGGCTTTGATGTCAGGTATATTGGAGCATATACGGCATTTAGGATTTTTCAGCTCTATTGGCTCGAATTGATGGTTGCATCGGGAGCATTCATCTCCTCTTGCTTCTTCATTTCCGCATTTAGGGCAAGTTCCCTGGATAAAACGGTCTGGCAGATAGCGGTTGCAATTTTTGCAAAAGTGCTGGTCGCTCAGATGCGTGGAAATATAGTCGTTATTCATTAAATTCGTGAAAAATTCACGCGAAAGGTTTGCATGGTGTTTGTTGTGGAGCTGGCTTGTTCCTGAAAAATTGTCAAACACAATGTTGAATCGTTCAAAAGCTCTTTTTATATCATCGTGATAGCGTTTTACGATGGTTCTTGGTGTTACTTTTTCTTGTTCTGCTCTTAATGTGATGGGTACGCCATGTTCATCTGTTCCGCAAATGTATACAGCATCGTTTCCGATGAGTCTTTGAAATCGGACGTAAACATCAGCAGGCAGATACGCGCCAGCGATATGGCCTAAATGGATAGGGCCATTGGCGTAAGGTAAAGCAGAAGTAACCATAATCTTTTGTTGTTTCATTCGTTCTTCTTTTTGAAGCTAAAAATTAGCCTCAACCCTTTCAAAAATTATGAGTTATCCATAACACTGTCAACTGAAGAAGCTCAAACTGAAGCAGCCGCGAGTAAAAAAGTAAATCCTTAAGCTCAAAGTGTTATGGGATTCCATCATCACTTTCTTTAACCTAAACTTAAACTTAAACCTAAACCTAAACGCAAGCCTAGTTTTTAGGTAACTGCTCAAAAGTCTTGGGGGAAAATTTTTGTAAAAATTTTCCCCCAAACCCCCTTTAAAAACTTTTATATATTTATTTTCCAATAGATTATGCTAAAAATTAACATAAACCT
>JABWCH010000532.1 GCA_013359215.1 Candidatus Brocadiia bacterium
CTGGATACAGGATTAGCGTAGAGCTACAAACTGGAAGTTCGTTTACAGGTACTACTTGTATCCTTGTGTCGCGTCCATACTCGACTAGCAAGTAGGGTAGCTCTTTCAATTTCAGACGGTTGTAGCAGTCTATAAAACTAACATATTTTTTTCAGAAATCAATAATAAATTTGAATCCTGTACCTGCTACCCAAACTCAACATAACTCTGTAAACAGGAATTTTTTTTGCTATGGGCAAAATGGGCAGCGAGAAAAAAAAATTTGCATACAAGAGGAGAGTTCTTTATAATGCAAAAAAAGAATTGGGATTTCTGTTGGTTATTCTTGAAAGGCTGTAATTCGTGAATACAGAAAAATCTCTGGAATCTTTACTCCAAACTTTAGTAAATAGCCCTGAAGAGGATAAGCGATCTTTAACCAGGACGGCTGTTAGCCTGCTAAGAGAAGTTTGCAATGTTCATCTAAATTCTAGCTATATAAAGTTTCATAGCATAGCACAAGCTACACGTTCTATTTTAGATCAAATACTCTTGGGCCAGATCGAAGGGGAAGCCGAAGAAGAATTCCTGGAAAGCGGCGATTTTGCATCCCAAACGCCAGAGCCAGAACCAGGACCATTGCCAGATAAAACAGAACAGATGTCGCCTTTTTGCGAACTTATCCAGCGGTGGAATAGCTGCATAGAGCCTTGGCTACAAATTACTTTGCCTCCTGCACAAGGAATACAAAGTGTAGAACTTTTTTTAAAGTCTACGGCTGCGCTGCGTAGCAACCTCTTAAGTGCAGCTTCTGTTGCCAGGCATTTTAACAAAGATGATGTAAAACTTTTTGAAACATATTGGGGCTTATGGATACAAGAAATACAACGCCAGGGCTACGATGTCTTTCCTGATAAATTTGGTCGTATGGAAAATATCTATGGAAAGGTCATCTACTCTTGTAAACCAAGGCTTACACAGGAAGAAATTGTACTTCTCATGCCTGGTATAAAGCAAGAAAACAAAACCATTTTAGAGCCTGTAACCTTGATTACTTTGCCTCCAGAAGCACCTTTCCCTCAAGACCATCCAAACAAAGACTTATCTCCTCAATGGCGTGCTATTTTAGGAGAGCTAGAACTTCTTCTATTCCATTTGGAAATCCAGAGTTCTGTAGTCTGCGCTATAGAAGGAATCAACAAAAATCGTCTTGATCCTTTAGTGCAATGCAAAGAAAGCATTATTAATGAAATCCGAAGAAGAGGCGATGCTTTAAGAAATGCTATAAAAAATAGAGAATCTATCTATCGACTTGCTACAAACTATTGGAGAGTAGAAGAATGCTTCTGGAGCATTTTCCATAATGACGAAAGACCTGCTGGCTATTCTTTTTTCTCTCGCATCAGACGCAGAGTCCAGACATGGCATCCTGTCATTCGGCAGATAGACCAGCTATATGTCCGCAACTTTGAATCTGGAAGGGATTCTATTGCCTCCATCAACAAATATATTGGCAATATTTTTTTGCAAACAAAGCAAGGTGTCCAGCCAGGGACTATCCTAAGACAGCTCAAGCCAGCAGTCATCGTTAAAGTCAACAACATTACAAGATTGCTAAAGGGTAGGGTTATTGCCACATAAAGATTAGGGACATTTAAAGCAAAACTCCCTAAGAGCCTATCTGAAAAATTTTTGTTTTTGCATAGCAGATCACAAGAATTTTTTTTGATCTTCATGGAAAGATTTGTTATGATGTTAAAAATACAAAAAAAATGTGTTTTGGAAATCATTATGCAACTGACATTTCTATTAGGATGGGAAGTTTTATGTTACCAGTAACTTCTATAATTACAAGAAACGTAATAACATGCGAAAAGCATTCTAGTATTCTTGAAGCCGCAAAAAAAATGGCAGAAAACCACATTGGCTCTATTGTTGTCGTAGAAGGCAACAACCCTGTGGGGATTTTTACACAAAGAGACCTTTTGGTTAGGGCAGTAGCGAAAAATTTAGATCTAACCAAGGTTTGTGTATCAGAAGTTATGACCAAAGATCTCGTTGTTGCAGAAGAAAACGACACATGCTCTGGCATTTATATGCAGATGAAAGCCAAAAAAATCCGACACCTTCCTGTTGTAAAAAATGGAGAACTTACAGGTATAGTGTCTTTAAAGAACATCCTTCATCTAATGAACGATTTCATTATTAAAGAGATGGATGTACAAGATTATTCTGGATTGTATTGATCCACTTTCGAGG
>JABWCH010000143.1 GCA_013359215.1 Candidatus Brocadiia bacterium
ACTTTGGCATCTTTGGGCGGTGCGTCTGTGTTGGATAAAATTCTTCCTTATTTAGAAGAAGAAAATTTAGAAATCAAAAAAGGTGCTATGGTTGGTCTATTAAAAAGCGGTGGGATTCAAGGAGTTCTTCTTGCTGGTATGGACTTACTCAAAAAAGTAGGCTCTGAAAATGCGATGGACAGAATTTGCGCAGCTCAAGTTTTAGGAGAAGTAGGCATACAGGATTTTTATCAACCTTTATTGCAACTGCTTAAAGATAAAGACCCTATGGTTCGCCAGCATGCTTTAGTTTCAGCAGGAAAGCTTAAAAATCCTAAGCTATGGCCGCTTGTGATCGAAAATCTTGGATTGCCTATGAACAGAGAGTTTGCCATCAATGCACTCGTCTCTGGCGGCGAAAACGCGCTACATGATATTTCTGTTGCCTTTTGCCAAAATAACACTCATAAAGAAACCCAATATTGGATGATCCGAACACTAGGGCAAATCAAAGGCGATAAGTCTATAGAAATCCTTTTGGGCCAATTTGAAATAGAAGATAAGAATGTTTTTTCTCAAATGCTTTTAGCTCTTAGTTTATGTGGGTACGCAGAAAAAACGTCTCTATCAGAAAATTCTCTAATAAAATCAAGGCTAAAAAAAGAATGTTGCGATGCCACTTTTCTTCTGATCCAGATAAAAGCGTTTGAAAAAGCATCGTGGTGTTTGTTTTTGACATCGGCACTGGAAAATGAATTCAGACAGGCCCAAAAAAGAATTTTCTATTTGCTGTCTTTTATCTATGATTCTCATATTATCCTGGAAGCATTCGAAAATCTCTATCACCCTGTATCAGAAAGACGGGCATATACGATTGAAATTTTAGACAATTTGATTGCCCCCGAAATCAAGACCTTTGTTTTTCCTTTGATTGATAATATACCAATGGAAAAAAGGTTGGCTTCTCTGGTAAAAGAATTTCCCCAGATTTCCAAAACACTCCCAGAAAGGCTGCAAGACATCTCTTGCCAGTCAGAAATATGGCATTGCTTTTGGCTGCAAGCATGCGCTCTCTATAGTATGGCACAGGCAAAACATCCAGGCAATATACAGCATCTTCTCGATTGTATAAAGCACCCTAATCCTCTAATCAAAGAGACTGCGATATGGGCTTTTTCCGAGCTAAGAGGAAAGAATTGGGAATCGGCCCTTGAGAATATACAAGATGAAACCACAAAAGAATGGATTTTTCATGTAAGTGAAAATCGCCAGGAACAAGCGTCTATGTTGCTCACTATCAATAAAGTCCAATTTTTAAAAAAAATCAGTATTTTTAGCGAAATACCAGAAGATTCTCTGTCGAAAATTGTCCCTTATTTTCAGTTAATGAATGTAGAAAAAGGAAACATAGTATTTGAAGAAGGAAAGCCAGGAGATACTCTTTACATTGTTTTGCAAGGAAAAGTCCATGTGTATAATAAAAAAGGGACAATCGCCTATTTAGGCACAAATGAAGTTTTTGGGGAATTTTCTCTCTGGGATTCGCAGCCCAGATCAGCCTCTGTAGTGGCAGAGCAAAAGACGAGCTTGATTTATTTAAACAAAAGTACTCTGGATTCGATTATCATAGAAAGACCAGAAATACTTAAAAGCATCATCAAAGTTCTATGCAGGCGATTAAAGCAACATATTCCTGCTCTTGTAAAAAAAGAAACGGCTTCTTTGATACAAGAAAAAGAAAATCTTCTTCCCTTGGAAAAAGTTTTGTTTCTAAAAACAATACCTTTTTTTGCATCTATACCTGATAAAGTGTTGGAAGAAATTTTGTCCATCACAAAAGAAGAAAAACATGACAAAGGCACGAATATCATTACAAAAGGATGCATCGTAAAGTACATTTATGTTATTCTTTCAGGGCAAGTTGCTTTGCAAGAAGATAACAATGTTTTAGGGTATTGGGAAAGTGGTGAAATCTTTGGCGAGCTTTTTTTGTTTGATTCAGACCCTGCCAGCGCATCTATCAAGGCAGAGAAAAATACCCATCTTCTTGCCATAGATAAAGAAAGCTTTTGCGAAATGATAGAAGATAGGGTAGAAATGTCTAAAGGGATTATCTATTCTTTGATCCAAAAACACCGCACTGTGCTTGCAAAACCCGATTGATGAGACAAAAGACTTTTGTCTCATCACAAGAAGTGTCCACGAAAAACACGAAAGGCACGAAAAAAATGGTTGAAATTTTTTTGAAATCTTTTTCGTGCCTTTCGTGCTTTTCGTGGACATTAAATTACGATTGGTCATAACCGTTGTTGCAAGGTTTTCTAATCTGGTATTTCTTTAGCGTGCCCAGTCGCTATGCGAAGATTTAGCCCATTCTTGGAGGGTTTGGAATCGATCTGTATTTTTGACAAGGGTATCAAAGCTATCGTCAAGTTCTTTTTCCATCTTCTTAAGGCTGTTTTCTACTTCCTGAATTCTTGTTGATGTATCAGGGTGAGAAGAAAGGCCACCCTGGGCATTGCGGTTTTGCAATTCCTGGATCTTTTTAAGGAAGGAAACAAAAGGTCTGGGATCATAGCCAGTATTCATTGCATATTGGATGCCTCGTGTATCAGCATCTATTTCCATATCTTTATCATAGCTTTTGTTGATTAGCTCTTCACACATTGCCTTGACCAGTTTTTCAAAATCAATGAAGTTGTTTTCAAAAGCAGCACTGGTGACTTTGGCGAATCCACCTAACCTTTGCGCTCTTTTCATGCTTATCAATGCATGCTTTCTGGAAATATGGGCAATTTCGTGTCCAAGGATTGCAGCAAGCTCTGCTTCGCTATCTAGTGCGAGGATTAAGCCTGTTGTGAGGAAAATATAGCCTCCTGGAGCAGCAAAAGCATTGACGATGTCAGACTTAATGACGGCTACATGATAGGGAATCATAGGGCGATCGCTATTTTGTGCAATGGCATTTGCCATGCAATTGACATAGAGCATCATTTCGTCGTTTCTTATGGGAGTTCCAAAGCTTGGAGTTGCATAAGCCTGTAGAGAAACGGATTCGCCCAAAGACCGCTCGTCTTCAATGCTTGTTTCCTGGAAAGAGTTGTACAGATCTTCTAAGCCACCAGCGGCTTTTTGCACCTTTTGAAAATTTTTAGGGCCAAGAGCTTTTTCCGCTCCTTTGTTCAATATACCTTTTGTCGCTTCACAAGATATTAATGCAATGGATGTTAAAACAAAAAAAGCCAGTACCAAAACTCTGTAAATCTTCATGATTTGCTACTCCCCTTCTTTGGGCATGGATTCGCTGAATTCTCCAATTTTGCCCTCTTTTAAAAATTTATGGATGTCTGCTGCGCTGATACGCCTTGGTGTTATACCTTGTTCTGTGACCTTGGGTTGAAAATTTTTATCCATGCTGATAAAAGAATGATGGTAGTCCAGATATTTTTTGTGCATTGTGCTAATTCTGTTTGCATTTGCAAACTTTTGTGCAAGAGGCCCAACCCCTCGGATCGCCTTGCCTGCGGCAATGTCTTCGCCAGAAAGTTTATTTCCATTCGCAGCCACAAGGCTGCCATCTTCTTCTGGCAGATTGGGAGATAGTTTTCCGCTATATATCCAGCCTGTTTTGTTTTCACTATCCTGAACAAAGCTAATCTGATGCCATTTCTTTTTATATTTTGTACTCTCTACCTTTGTCCCTCTGGGCAATATGGGATCTTCTTGTGCTTTTCTTGTGGGATGATCTCTGACTTCCGCTTGTTTGGCACTTACATAGAGTTCATCTGATTGAAGAAGGCCATGCAGAGAAAAAATTAACAAAAGAAATACAGATAAAAAACAGCGAATCATAATCGCTCCTTACAAAAGATAATAGAAATAATAGAAGTAATTTTGAATTAGAGAATATAATTTTAAAAAATACTCTTTTGATGTCAATGAAAAAACATAAACATTTCTTCGATCTCTGTAATTTATTATATTATAATATTTTATATTTTCTAAAATTCATAATATATTATACTTCAATAAGTTATTATATCCAGGAAAAAGCTTGTAATTTGGTTAATTTTTTTGTATCTTCAGGCACAAAAATTGTTTTCTTTTAGGCAATAGTTTTAAAATCATAACAAAGAAAAAGAATACAACTATTGCCTGGTCTCAGCCCCAGAAGGGTGAGAGATAATAGCCAGGGCTGATGCCTTTGGCTTCTCCCCATTTTATAAAAACGCTAATTGAAGAAAAGGAAAAAAAACATGCTTAGGGCAAAACTTTTCAAAGGGTTTGCCATTCTTGTCCTCATTTTTGGTATCCTGTCTGCTTTTTTTGTGATGAACATGATTGAAACAAGAGTAATTGATGAGGCTCAAAGGCGTGTTCAGTTTGACTTAAGTAGTGCCTGGGCTGTATACAACGCAAAACTTCTCAAACTGGAAACTATACTAAAGTTGGCAGCCACAAAAGAAGCTGTTTTGGCGACAGCAGAAAAAAAAGAATGGAACAATGAATCTTTAAGACAACGTCTTGAGGTAATCCGCAAAACAGCAAAGCTGGATTTTTTAGGCTTAGTAAGCCCAGACAGGCAAGTAGTTTTAAGAACCACCTCACCTTATAAAGTAGGGGATTACCGTCCTTACCATGATGCGATTGTCGTCTCGGCTCTTAATGGAAATGCAATCACAGGAAACGCAATCCTCGGAGAGTTGGAATTACAACAAGAATCCCATGAACTCGCAGAAAAGGCTTTTCTTCCTTTAGAAGAGACTCCTAAATCGCGACCACGCTCCAGCAAAGTGGAAAATCGGGGTTTGGTTATGATGGGTGCAGTTCCGATTGTAAAAAATGCCCAAATTTTAGGGGTTGTATATGGAGGAATTCTTCTAAACAGAAACCTGGAACTGATTGACCGCATCAAAGACACTTTATATAAAAACGAAATGTATGAAAATGAACCCATAGGGACAGCAACCATTTTTCTTTATGATGCGCGTGTAACCACCACTGTTAAATTGCCTAATGGAAACCGCGCTTTAGGAACAAGAGTATCCAAAGAAGTTGCAGATAGAGTTCTGGAACAAAATGGCCCATGGAGAGGAAGAGCTTTTGTTATCAATAAATGGCATTTAACAGCCTATGATCCTATATGCGATGTGGAAAACAATATCATTGGTATGCTTTACGTCGGCCTTTTAGAAAAACCCTTTATTGATTTAGGCAATACCATACTTAAGCGTTATATATGGCTTTTGGGGATTGGATTGTTGCTTTCTTTGATTTTGGCCTATTTTTTTGCAGAGAGACTTGCTCGCCCCATTAAAAGGCTTGTGGATGCAGCAGACCAAATGCGAAATGGAGAAAATCCAGCACCTTTGCCTTTGGACAATGCTTCCCAGGAGATAAAGAGCCTTACATCCTCTTTTAATGAAATGGCAAAAGCTTTGGGGGAAAGAGAAGCAAACCTCAAAGAAACAAATGAAAAGCTTGAAGAAATCAATTCTTCTTTAAAGGCAACCAACCATAGCTATATGGAAACTCTAGGCTTTGTATCCCATGAGCTAAAAAGCCCCATTTCTACTATTTTAAATTATGTATACCTTATTAAAGAGCTTAAGTTTGGGCCTTTAAACGAAAAGCAAGAAAAAGCAATCAAAAATATTCATACCAACCTTAACCGTGTTGTGGAAATGATTCGCCATTATCTGAACCTTTCCAGAATCGAAAATGGAGTGCTTGAGCCAGTCAGTACCAAAGTTCCTGTTTTTGAAGAAGTTTTGCACCCTATTTTAGAAAGCGTGGAAGCAGATTTACAGGCTAGAAAAATGACTCTCGAAAGCACTGTAACACCTGAAGTATTGCTATATAGCGATTTAAATATGACACGAGAGGTTTTTGAAAACCTGATTAGCAATGCCATAAAATATGGTCGCGATGGCGGCAAAATTACGATTAAGTCGCAGCCAAAAGAGGAATTCGTTCAATTCAGTGTTTGGAACGAAGGTGAAGGAATACCTACAGATAAAATTTCTACTATTTTCGAAAAATTCTCTCGGTTAGAAGAACAAAAAAGCACTCGAAGGCAAAAAGGAACTGGCCTTGGCCTGTTTATAACAAAGCATATTGTGGAAGGCCATGGCGGACAAATCCAGGTAGAATCAAAACCAGAAGAGTGGACAGAATTTCGCTTTACTTTGCCTGCGTTCAAGGAACAAAAGATTGCTTGATGTTCGAACGTGTTAAATTTTAATAGCTTTTCTTACAATAGATTATATTCATCCACTCAAGGATAATATGAGCTTGACAAATGATCTTTAACCATATATTATACATAAAGAAATGAAAATTTCTTAGTTTTTTGTCTATCTTTTTGAAAGGCAGTAGAATGCCAACGTCGTTGGAAAAATTGCAAGATATGCGCAGGAAATCTATATTCAAAGTTTTTGAAGAAAAATTCCGCGCTTCGATTCGTATTACTGTTGGTTCTGCAACATGCGAAAACGCAGCAGGCGCAACAGATGTTTATGAAAGATTTCAGCAAAATATACAAAAACACGCTGGTCTTGAAGTAATTTTAAGCAAAGTAGGCTGTGCAGGCCGATGCGATCTGGAGCCTATGGTTACTATAGTTTCTCATGGACAAATCCCTGTAAAATACATGCGGGTGAACCCTGAAAAAGCAGACAAGATTTTTGAAGATCACATCCTGCATGGTAAAGTTCTGGAAGATTTTACCATGAGGCGGACTGCTGGCCTTTATAATGCACAAAGGGTCATTACAGTATGTGGTGGAAAAAACTGTTTCGATAAGCATTGTTCAGATATAGAAAAAGCTTTTCTGGAAAATATACAAAAGCTTGGTATTGCAGATAAAATCATCTTGACCCGATCTGCATGCCAGGGTTTATGCCAGTATGGGCCAGTATGTTATGTTTATCCTGATGGAATTATGTACCAAAAGCTTACGCCTGATATTGTAAAGCAAATTTGCGAAGAACATCTTTTGAAAAATCATACTTTGGGGCAATATACCTGGACAGGCGAACGCCTTACTAACCGATCTTTCCCATTCTTTGGAGATGTTTATTTTTTTGGAAAGCAGCTTAGACTTACTTTACGCAATTGCGGTGTGATTGATCCTGAAAGTCTGGATGAATATCTTGCTGTCCGTGGTTATGAAGCAATAGCGAAAATTCTCACAGAAATGAAACCACAGCAAGTCATTGATACTGTAAAAAAATCAGGTCTAAGAGGTAGAGGAGGCGGCGGATTTCCTACAGGACAAAAATGGCAATTTGCTGCAAACCAGCCTGATAAAGAAAAATACATGATTTGCAACGCAGACGAAGGCGATCCTGGTGCTTTTATGGATCGTAGCATGATTGAAGGCGACCCTCATACTATCTTAGAGGGACTCATGATTGCTGGCTATGCCATTGGCGCATCCAAAGGATTTGTCTACATTCGCGCAGAATACCCCCTTGCTGTGCAACGTCTCGAAAAAGCAATCGCAGATTCCAAGAAGTCAGGTCTTTTAGGCGAAAATATTTTAGGCAGCGGATGGAATTTTGATATTGAAATTCGTCTGGGTGCAGGGGCTTTCGTGTGCGGAGAAGAAACCGCCTTGATTCATTCCATAGAAGGCTCAAGAGGAATGCCTAGCCCTCGTCCACCTTATCCTGCAATTTCTGGTTTATGGGGAAAACCCACTGTTATCAACAACGTAGAAAGCCTTGCCAATCTTCCTGTCATTATCCTGGATGGTGCAGATTGGTTTAGTTCCATTGGAACAGAAAAAAGCAAAGGCACTAAAGTATTTGCCCTCGCTGGTAAGGTTGCCAATACAGGACTTGTTGAAGTACCTATGGGAACTACCCTTAGAGAAGTAGTCTTTGATGTTGGCGGCGGAATTAAAAATAGTAAAGCCTTTAAAGCAGTACAAACAGGCGGGCCTGCTGGTGGATGTTTGCCTGCTGAATGCCTGGATACTCCTGTAGATTATGATTCCTTAAATGCAGCAGGAAGCATCATGGGAAGCGGCGGCATGATTGTTATGGACGAAGAAACCTGCATGGTGGATGTTGCAAAATTTTTCCTGGATTTTACACAAAGCGAATCTTGCGGAAAATGCACTCCTTGCCGCGAAGGGACAAGAGCCATGCTTGCCATTTTGCAAAAAATTACGGATGGCAAAGGCGAAGATGGCGATATAGAAAAACTAGAACGCCTTGGTAGCATTATTAAAAACGCCTCTCTTTGTGGTTTAGGTCAGTGTGCCCCTAACCCTGTTCTGACAACGCTAAAATACTTTGGACACGAATACAGAGCGCATATATACAGCAAAAAATGCCCTGCTGGCGTTTGTTCTGCTTTAGTCACCTACAACATTGATCCAGAAAAATGCGTTGGATGCACAGCATGCAAGAAAAAATGCCCTGTCAATTGCATTACAGGCGATCCCAAAAGGATTCATGCCATCAACCAGGAAGATTGCATTAAATGCGGAACCTGCCTTGCTGTTTGTAAATTTAATGCCATTACTAAAAGTTAGGAAGAATTTTCATGGAAAAAGACGAAAAAAATATGACTTGTTGCTGTTCTTGCTCTTCTCCTAACGCATTGCCACAAGAGATTGTAGCATACATTCACGAATGTATGCAAAAGCCTCATTCTGAAAGCTATTTAATTCCTGTATTGCACAAAATACAGAACCATTTTGGCTATCTTTCTCCTGTGTATTTGGAAGAAGTAGCACAGCTTATGCACATTCCTGCCTCTAAAATTACTGGAGTGGCGACCTTTTATCACCTTTTTTCTTTTACCCCACGTGGCAAAAACAGAATTTCTGTTTGCCTGGGGACAGCTTGCTATGTAAAAGGAAGTGGTAAGCTAATGGAAAGATTCAAAGAAAAATTAGGTATAAAAGAAAATGAAACAACTCCCGATGGCATGTTCTCCATTGAATGCTCTCGATGTTTTGGAGCTTGTGCTTTAGCACCAGTAGTTGTAGTAAACGATAAAGTATACGGCGATGTAAAGCCTGAGCAAGTAGAAAAAATATTAGCGGACTACGGTTTTAAAAAATGAAGGTGCGCCCTGAAAGCCACCTGGTAGGCAGAGAAAGGAAGTAAATTTATGAATCCCAGAGCTAAAATTTTGCTGGTCGACGACGATGCTTCCTTCGTCGAATCTAACAAGGAGCTTTTGGAGGCTTATGATTTTGAGGTATTCATCGCTTACGACGGATCCTCTGGTTTGGAACTTGCTAAAAACGTAAAGCCAGATCTAATGGTTCTTGATGTTATGATGGCAGGAAAGCCAGAAGGCTTTGAAATTGCACGCAAAATTCCTAAAACAGAAGAATTGCAGAACATGAAAGTACTCTTGGTAACAGGTTTTGCGAAAGAAATGAAGCTTACCAAAAAGCTTGAACCTGATGAAGAATGGTTGCCTGTTGACAGAGTCATGGAAAAGCCCATCAACCCAGGGAGATTCATCAACGAAATCGAAAAGCTTTTGCAATCTCCAGGTAGAACACGTTGTAATGCAACATTTTAGACCTAAATAATGAACTGATTCATTGTTTTTCTAAGAGACTAAATGCCTTAACCAAAAAAAGGAGATACGAATGTCTGAGAATAAAAAAAGCTGTTGCTGCTGCTGTGGCAGTTCAGCTCCAAAGAAAAAAGTACTTTTAGTCGATGACGATAAAGATTTTGTAGAATCCAATAAAGATCTTTTAGAAGCGGAAGGCTTTGAAATCTATGTTGCTCATACTGGAGCAGATGGCCTTGAGCTGGCAAAAAAAGTCCGTCCCAACCTTATGGTATTGGATGTGATGATGGCAACAAAAACAGAAGGCTTTGAAGTTAGCCGAAAGATTCCCCAGACACCAGAGTTAAAAAATATGCCCATCCTGCTGGTTACAGGAATCCGCAGAGAAATGAACCTGCCTTTTGGCTTTGAACCCGACGAAACCTGGTTGCCTGTTTCCAGTGTCATGGAAAAACCCATTGACCCTGTAAAGTTTGTCGAAACAGTAAAAAATAAAATAAAATAAACACTTTTTTTATATTATTTTTTTGAAAACAATAGCCTTCTCAAATGGTGTGAAAGATTGCTCTTTTACACCATTTTTTTTTTGATGATTTAGGAACTTCTAAAAGCTTGAAAGGCAATAATAATGAAAATTTTATGGTGTTTGTATGCTGTTTTGTGCTCTTTATGCATATCTATCCTTGCTGATGATATTCAGACATTAAAAGAGGAAAATAAAACTTTAAAACAAAGAATAGAAATGCTAGAAAATGCTTTTATAGAGCTAAAAAAACAGATAAAAGATCAAAATCCTAAAGAAGAAGATAAAAATACCCCTTTAAGGGATCTTTTACATAAAGAAAACAAAGAACTTTTAGAAAGAATCGATAAAATAGAGAAGCAAACCTCTCTACTTCAAATGAAATTTTTAAAAGGCAAGCTGGATATTTCTTTTTATGGCTATATCAAAATAGACACTATCTATGACACTGCCCGTACAAACAATGGCAATGTTGCCTATTGGGCAGAATCCGAAGAATCCATAGACAAAGAAGACGATCAATTCAACCTGACACCCAACCAGACACGCTTTGGTTTTGATATAAAAGCACCTCTTTTTGAAGGCATAGAAACAACGGGAAAAATGGAAATGGATTTTTATGGTGGTGGAAATGAAAATGCCTCAAGATTTCGATTTCGCCATATCTACTTAAAGGTGCATTGGAAGGAAAGCGATTTTAGCATTCTAGCAGGTCAGACATTCGATCTAATGGCTCCTTTAACTGCCAATACTATTAACTTTATGGTGATGTGTTCTACTGGAAATTTAGGCTATCGCCGTCCCCAAATACGCTTTAGCAAAGGGTGGACACTAGGCGAAGATACCAGGCTTTCCACAGAGGTCGCTTTCACCAGGATGGTTGGCCGTGCCAGTGTGTTATACCCCGAATATCTTGATTCAGGAGAAGATGCTGGTTTCCCCTCTACGCAAGCAAGAGTTGGTATTAGCTTACCTTTATGGACAACGAAACCTGCCTGCTTTGGCATTTCAGGCCATTGGGGGCAGGAAGAATATGATCTGGATAACAAAGGAAAAAACAAAGACTTTGATTCCTGGTCTATAGCCTTGGATATTACTTTGCCCATCTCAGAAAAAATTCTTTTTAAAGGCGAAATATGGATAGGGAAGAACCTAAGCTCCTATCTTGCAAGCATACAGCAAGGAGTTAATTTGAAAAGGCTTAAAGAAATTTCTTGTCATGGTGGATGGCTTTCTCTGGAAATAGGCCCTTTCGACAGGTGGCGTTTTAATCTTGGCAGCGGCGTAGATGACCCATCGGATGAAGACCTGAGTCCAGGCGACAGAAGCAAAAACTGGAGTGTCTTTGTCAATACATTCTACAATCTTACAGACTACTGCACCGTAGGCGGTGAAGTTTCCTACTGGAACACGACCTTCGAAAACCTAAAAAAAGGAGACAGCATCCGTTTGCAAGGCACGATGATTTTGAATTTTTAAGAAGTCCCAATACCCAGTGTGTTGCCCGTGCAACGCCCTGGCTAAAAAGTTAACACGCATGAACTAAACCTATTGCTCAGAGTTACCCAAAGCGGCAGATCTATTTCTCCTTGAAAGCTTTTATCATTTCTAGCAAGAAGGCTCTTCGGATGGCATCATAGCCTCTTTGGTTGGGATCTTCCAGGTTGAAATAGTACCAATAGGTAGGATCTTCAGCACGATAGTGAGGATTTTTGGTATCTTTACAGTGGATGCCATGTCCTAGCATAACAGAATGGATGTCTACGAGATAAACAAAGTTTCTTGCCTGAGCGGCTTCTTTGATATGGCGATTAAAGAGTTCCAAGATTTTAATTCCATCAGGCCATGGAGGGAGTTTTTGCACTAGACGAAGAAGAGGATGGACGTTTTCAATATCCCCCACGCTATCCGTTGGATCATAGATATTTGCGAGAAAGATTTTGCAGCCTCCTGGGAACTTTTCCTGGATACCATCCAATATTTTTTCTAAACGTTCCCTGAATTTTTTAGCATAGTTTATACCATCTTGCCATGATGCACCATAGCATGCCTCATCTCTGGGGGCTTCTTTTCCATAGTTATGGATTAAGTCAATACCTCCTGTTGTTATGGTAATGATCCCAAAGACTTCAGGCTTTTGTTTTTCCAGGTAAAGCATTTGAGAGCGAAGATGATCTCCTGAGGAAGAGGCATTTGTGGAATAGTTTCTCACGGTTAGGTCTGGGAAGACAAGAGAAAGATTTCTTCCTTTGATGTCTTCGGGATCTTCGGGTGCATTTTGTACCAACCGCTCAAAATAGCCCAGGCGTGAGCCTCCTGCTCCAAATCCTGTTGTAATACTATC
>JABWCH010000533.1 GCA_013359215.1 Candidatus Brocadiia bacterium
TCTAACTCCGATATATGAAATAACCAATCCTTTACCACAAAATTCAAAGGTTATAGGAGATAAGGCTTTCAACTCTGCCAGGGATGAAAGCATTTTGAACTAGGAACAATACTCATGCCTAAGGGTGGTTGGTCTCCCTGAACTGGATACAGGATTAGCGTAGAGCTACAAACTGGAAGTTCTTTTACAGGTAATACTTGTATCCTTGTGTCGCGTCCATACTCGACTAGCAAGTAGGGTACCTATTCTAATTTTCTTCAAATTCTGTAACAGATTTTTTTTGTATGTATTTATGGCCGCTAGTAACATTGTCGTTATTGGCTACCGCAGTTTCTTTGTTTTTGGGTGTATCAAAAAAAACAATTTGAGGCTCTTTGGCTTGGAGAAGCTTTTCTCTAACAAAAATCAAAAGGGCAGGGTTAATGCCATCTTTTTTGTCGTTTAAGACAATATTTGCCGTGACAAAACCAGCACTTTCTTCCACCTGGTATTTTATGCTTTCCAGGGTTTGTTTTACTTCAGGAAGACCTACCATGTCATAGCATGACTTTTGAAAGATTGCCAGGGTATTTTCACCATATTTATTTTTGATGTATTCTGTAAATTCTTTATCTTGGAAAAGCGACTGCAAACCATACCCAAACTTGTCTGCTATTTCTATTTCTTCCAGGACTTTTTGGCCTACTTTGGCAGACAACTCTGGATTTTTTTTGATGATTTTCCCAAGCTCGTCGAACCCTTCACCAAGGGCATCGGCCCCACCGCCTTTCATTGTTTCCCATACTGTATCTTTTTTAAAGATATAGGATAGTGTCACATTCCATCCAATGGTCAGGATTTTTCCTAAGCCCTTTTTTTCTTCTGTACCTTGCAGAGCCTTCTCCTCTAATGTTTTGCCAGCTCCTGAAAGAAAAGATCCTCCCACAGATCGAAATACATCAAACCAGGCTACATTTTGGAAAATTTTTTTTGTATCTGGATTGCTGCTGACGCTATTGGCGATTTTTTTTACATCTAGCTTAGAAAGAACTTCGTTGTTCAAGGCTGTAAAAATATATCCTTGTATTTTTTTATCCTGTACGATTTTTTCTGCCTGGGGCGAGCCATTTTTTTTTAATTTTTCTGCAAACAATTCCAGCACTTTCATATACTTTTGCTGCGAATTTTTTGCAATGATTTGTGTTCTTTGCTGAATTTTGCCATAGACATAGTATTTCTTATCGCCTTGCTTCTCGTGTAAAACAATAGGATAGCTCTGTTCTCCTGGTATATTCTGATTTAAAATCCACTCTTTGCCTTTTTTTATGACTTTGAGTGTGCTTGTTTCGGATAAAGGGATTCCGTATCTGGCAAAACACTGGAACAAATCGTCTTCTTTAGATAAAGGTCTATTTTCTAAACTTCTTGCAGATTGTAAATCCAGGTCAAAAATGGGAATCGTGCGTTTTTCCATCATGGTTTGCAAAATAAAGTAGAAAGAAGGGGATTCTTTGAATATTTCAAATTGGCTGTTCTTCCTCATAACCTTATTCTGGTGCTGTGGGAAAACATCAACATATAGGGTAGCGCATTCTGGATCACTTTTGTCTTCTTGTTCTACTCGTTTTACTTCTCCCAGTAAGACAAGGTCAGGAGTGTACTGATACAGGGGTGAACCAGGGATAAAAAGGGGCTTGTCGTTATCGTCTTTCAATGTTTTTTTTGTTATCTGGATAAGAATTTGTTCGTTTTTTCCCCAGGCTGTTCTGGGCAAAATCTGGCTTAAAGCAGCAGATGCTTTTTCCCAGAATTGAAACCCGAAATAAACCATAAGGACAATCCCTGTCCATAGAAGTATCTGGAATTTTTTTTCTTTTCTATGAAAAATTTTAAGGTATAGATAATATAACATATTGCATTTCATATTGTTTCCTCTTTTTTTCTAAAAAATAGAAGTCGGCCAGGTTGGCAAGGAGAGATACGGTAGCTTTTAGCTACCTCTCTTTCTTAAGTTATGGGCAAATTAGCTAATCTTTTGCTTTCCAAATAACCAGGCCAGATAAAAGCGTAAAGGCTGAAACAAAAAAAATAGCTTGAAGTCCTAAAATATTTCCTATGTAGCCCAGAATAATTTGACAATGTTAAATCGGATTTCTGTAGTAGTCAAAATGATCCTGTGCAATTAGATTTTTGTAGAAAAAGCAAAAATTTTTATCACGAATAAGACG